>NZ_JBEOPQ010000002.1:0-276812 GCF_040310285.1 Pseudomonas sp. HY2-MNA-CIBAN-0224
AGCGGTTGGTTAAGCTTTCGCTCAACCGAGGCGCGCATTCTACAGCAGCCCCTGTAGCTGTCAAGCGGTTATTTTAAGATGTTTTCAAAGTTTCCTTTTTAACATCAACCACTTGCGCTTCCGATCTCTCGTTAGCGGGAGGCGAATTCTACAGCGTTACACGCTGCTGTCAACACCTCATTTCCTGCTTCGAAGAATTGAAGCTGACACCGTCAAAATCATCCAACTCGTTGATATTCAAGGAGTTTTCCGTTTCGACTGCGCCGGAATTGGTGCGAATTATAGGCTGCAAAAATTCTGAGTCAAGGGTTAATTAACGCCCTCTATATATAAGACAAATTCAAAAGCATATTGCGCACTATATTGCACACTGCGCGCCACTTGAGCATGATGCTTGACCTCTACACACTTATCGCCCAGGCATACCCCGCAATGACACAGTCCTCTCGTAGCCTCGTATCGACGCTAATACCTGTTGGTCTACTCCTTATCGCCATGGCCTCAATCCAATCAGGTGCGTCGCTCGCAAAAAGCATGTTCCCCGTTGTGGGCGCCCAAGGCACGACAACCCTGCGCTTGATATTTGCCAGCATCATCATGCTACTGATACTGCGCCCCTGGAGAGCCAAGCTCACCGCCAAATCGCTCAAGACCGTCATTGTTTACGGTATAGCGCTGGGCGGCATGAACCTGCTTTTCTATATGTCGCTGCGTACTGTCCCGCTGGGGATTGCTGTTGCACTCGAATTCACAGGCCCGCTGGCGGTCGCTATCTTCTCTTCACGCAAGGCCATCGACTTTGTGTGGATAGGCCTGGCAATTACCGGGCTTTTACTGCTTATCCCTCTAGGAGAAGGCGCACAAGGCATTGACCTCGTCGGCGCAGCCTATGCACTCGGAGCTGGCGTGTGTTGGGCGCTGTATATCCTCTTCGGGCAGAAAGCAGGCGCAGACAACGGCGTCCAGACAGCAGCCTTGGGCGTCATTATTGCGGCACTGTTTATTGCCCCCGTGGGCATTGTTCATGCAGGCAGCGCGCTATTGACCCCAGCCCTGATCCCGATCGCCCTTGCTGTCGCGTTATTGTCCACTGCCCTGCCCTACACGTTAGAGATGATCGCTCTTACGCGCATGCCTACCCGTACGTTTGGAACCCTGATGAGTATTGAGCCTGCCTTTGGAGCGCTGTCGGGGCTACTGTTTCTGCATGAGGTTCTGTCTGTCACACAATGGATAGCTATTCTGTGCATTATCATGGCCTCCGTCGGTGCGACCCTCACAATGCGTGGTCACTCAGCACCTGTCAGCACAGACAATTAGTCACCAATTTGACACAGTTCTGGTAATTGACTCTCATTTAGAGGATGTTTATAGGCCGAATGTGTCACTTGGGGCGATTTCGGATAAGGACATCCAAAGGAGCAACTGAATGATCAACCGCTCACCGCACCACGTAAATCTGACGTAAAAGCTTTAAGGACAGGAATGAAACGATTTTTGGTAGTTTTGGCCGTGCTCATGATCTCCGGCTGCGCTGCGACCTCCGAAACCGCCGTCAAACGTGGCAAGCGTGGCTTGCACATCAACTGCTCTGGATTATCGTCGTCATGGGATAAATGTTACGCGGAGGCCGTAAAGGCTTGCGGTGACAAGGGATACCGCGTTGTTGCCAAGTCAGGCGATGGTACTGAAGAACCTGGGGATTACCCTTTCGGATTGAACCCCGCCGGCTATACCAGTCGCAGCATGATCGTCCTTTGCAGATAACAGCCCAAACCTCTGTCACGTAACCCACTCAGTCGAGTACGTGACAGAGCGCCCTCGCGTTTTAAGAAAGTGCTGCTGTTCGAGCCTGCAACCACGCTAACGCATCACCCTCAAGCAATGGGCTCAATCGCTCACAAACCTGCTTGTGATAACCATTTAGCCACTCAAGCTCCTCACGCGTCAGCAGTGAAGCCTCAAGGCAACGCGTATCTATCGGGCAAAGCGTCAGGGTTTCAAACTTGAGAAACTCACCAAACTCCGAGGCGCCAGCCTCGCGATTCAACACCAGGTTCTCAATTCGCACGCCCCAACGCCCCGGGCGGTATGTACCCGGCTCAATTGACGTAATCATTCCGGGCTGCATCGCAGTGTGCGGTGCTACGGCTGCCTGATAGGCAATCACCTGCGGTCCCTCATGCACGTTCAAGAAGTAACCAACGCCATGCCCGGTACCGTGCCCGTAATCAACGTTATCAGCCCAGATCGGTGCCCGGGCGATGGCGTCAAGCAAAGGAGACAGAATCTCCTTTGGAAACCGGGCACGCGACAAAGCAATCACACCTTTGAGCACACGAGTGCAATCATGCTTTTGCTCGCGGGTAGGAGTACCGACAGGCACCATGCGGGTAATATCGGTGGTACCGCCCAAATACTGGCCACCCGAGTCGATAAGCAATAAGCCATCCCCCTCAATGACGGCGTGCTCTTGCTCGGTCGCGTGGTAATGCGGCATTGCGCCATTGGCGTTAAAAGCCGCGATGGTATTAAAGCTCAGCGATACAAAGCCCGGGCGACGTGCACGCGCAGCGCTCAACTGCTCATCAATGGTGAGCTCCGTGATGCGCTCATGACCCAAGGCAGCTTCGAGCCAGGCAAAGAACTCGCAAAGCGCAGCGCCGTCCTGCTCCATGGCCTGACGGATGTGAACCGCATCATCAAGGCTCTTTTGCGACTTGGCGAACGTGGTTGGATTCAACCCCTCAACGAACGTCACCTCACGGTTCACGTTGTTGAGCAAACCGCAGGTGACGCGTGCGGGATCTATCAGCAACCGGGTCGTTGCCGGCAGCGCAGCCAGAGCCGCGTTGATCTCGGTGTAATCGCACAAATTGACGCCATCGTGCTGAAGGGTGTCACGCAGCTCAACACTCACCTTTTCCAGATCAACAAACACCGTCGCCCGGTCAGGCTCAATCAATGCAAACGAGACAAAGACCGGGTTAAAAGAAACATCAGACCCACGCAGGTTAAACAGCCAGGCAATATCATCCAGCGTGGCGATAAAGTGTGCATCGGCATTACGCTGCTTAAGCGTTTCGCGCAGCTTCGCCAGCTTGTCCACTCGGCTCACGGTGGCTTGAGGGGGTAAATGTTCATACACCGGCTGTTTAGGCAACGCGGGACGATCAGTCCACACCAGGCTCAAGATATCGATATCGGTACGCAGAACAGCGCCACGCTCTTTGAGCTTGCTCTCCAGAGTGCGCGCGGATGCCAAAGCCAGAACAGCACCATCAACAGATACTGTCGACCCTTGCGGAGCTTGTTCTGCCAACCAGTCCAGAGGGCCTGGCTGACCAGGTTGCAACTTGACCAGTTCGATAGTGCTACCGGCAAGCTCTTTGCCAGCTTGCTCCCAGTAACGGCTGTCTGCCCACAATCCGGCAAAGGTCGGCGTCACGATCAACGTACCGACTGAACCGTGAAAGCCCGACAGCCATTGACGCCCCTGCCAGTAGGCAGGCAAATACTCGGAGAGGTGTGGGTCGGCCGAGGGAACCAACAGCGCATAAATGCCGTTCTGTTCCATCAAGGCGCGAGTCCGCGCCAAACGCTGCACCACAGATTCCTGATTCAACGACTGAATGCTCATCCTCTCTCCTGCTGGCCACGGTTGTTTTTCTTCGTCGCGGATAATGGAGCAGTCATCAAGACTGGGCAACTGCCCAAAAAGGTGCAGGCGCTGCAATGGCAGCCTTGATGGCGTTTACCGCGACATCAATGTCCTGTTCGCGGGTAAAACGCCCAAGGCTCAAGCGAATGGTTCTCGCCGCCTTGTCTGCATCATGGCCCACAGCAAGCAGTACGTGAGACGGCGCCTTGCTGGCCGAATTGCACGCCGAGGTTGCCGAGTAGGCCAGCACTGCACTCAGTGCCGAACTATTAAAGTGCCCTTCACCGAACGTCAGGCTCAAGGTATGAGGGATTCGCTGGATCGGACAACCATTACACTGCACACCCGGCACATCAGCCAATTGCTCAAGCAAGCGCTCGCGAAGGCCCTGAATATGCGAAAGCTCCTGGGTAAACGATTCACGGGCAATGGCAAAAGCTGCGCCCATGCCCGCGATCTGATGGGTTGCCAAGGTGCCGGAACGCAGTCCGGACTCATGGCCACCACCGTGGATCTGGGCCTGTAATCGATCCTGCGCACGTGGCCCGACATACAGGGCACCAATCCCTTTGGGACCGTAGAGCTTGTGCCCCGAGAACGACATCAAGTCCACCGCCCACTCTTGCAGGTCGATGGCCACCTTGCCGGCACCTTGTGCCGCATCAACATGAAACAACGCACCGTGCTCGCGAACCAGCCGCCCGATAGCAGGAACGTCATTCACCGTTCCCAGCTCATTGTTGACCAACATCAGCGACACCAGCAGCGTGTCCAAACGCAGCGCAGCACGGACTTTTTCAGCACTGACCAGCCCGTCGCTGTCAGGGGCCAGGTACGTCACATCGAAACCTGACGCCTCTAAAAAGTGCGCGGTATCCAATACCGCCTTGTGCTCGATCTGGCTGGTAATGATGTGCCCGCGCGATTCGCGGCTGGCCTGGGCAACGCCCTTCAAGGCCAGGTTATTGGACTCGGTAGCGCCCGACGTCCAGATGATGTGCTCTGGTTTTGCGTTGACCAACTGCGCGACCTGCTCACGGGCGAGCTCTACCGTCTGCCGGGCAGACTGGCCGAAAGCATGTGAGCCAGACGCAGGGTTCCCAAAATTGCCTTCAAAACCCAAGCACTCGACCATCACCTGAATGACACGATCGTCCACAGGCGTGGTGGCGGCGTAATCGAAATAAAGAGGTCGTTTGTTCATTGTGCAAACCCACTGAGCGCATTCCGGAATCAGGCAGTGCTTGATAGCAGAAAAAGTGAAGCCGCGTGAAAAGCGCGGCAGTTAGAAATAACCGATTGAACAGCCCAAACAAAGAGGCAGCGCTGAGAAAACCTGTAGGAGCCTTCCCAAACTCGGTCAAACGCTAATACATGGCCTTATAAAGCGCTAAAAGTAGGGTGTTGTGCAAGTCTTATATGCCATAAGGATATATAAATATGGAATTACGTTAGTTTACGGAATATCAAAATCCCCTTATAAAGTCGCCTTCGGCTTTCCTTTTGTGGGCAGAGCCCCCGGATAAAAGGAGCTGTCCTTGCAGCTTTTAACATTACCGTCGACTCCGGCACTCGCGACCTCCATAAGGGCCACGGCACAAGTGTTTGAAGACCCCGTGTCCAAAGCGTTACTGGCGCATCTGCAACAAATAGCTCCCAGCGACGCCAGCGTCTTGATCATTGGCGAAACAGGCACTGGCAAAGAGCTGGTAGCCCGACACATTCATCAACTCAGCCACCGCCATCAGCAGCCTTTTGTCGCCGTCAACTGCGGCGCATTTGCCGAGTCGCTGGTTGAAGCCGAATTGTTCGGTCACGAAAAAGGCGCCTTCACCGGCGCACTGGCCGCCAAAGCGGGCTGGTTTGAAGAAGCTGACGGCGGCACCTTGTTTCTGGATGAAATCGGCGACTTGCCGCTGCCCATTCAAGTGAAACTGCTGCGTGTATTGCAAGAGCAGGAAGTCGTCAGGCTCGGCTCGCGCAAAAGCACACCGATTAATGTCCGCGTACTGGCCGCCACCAACGTCAACCTGGAGCAGGCCATCGAAGCGGGGCATTTTCGCGAAGACCTCTACTACCGCCTGAATGTCGTGAGCCTGGTGCTGCGCCCATTGCGCGAGCGACCAGGGGACATCCTGCCACTGGCCAGACACTTCCTGCACACCTATCGGCAACGTCTGCAACACGGCCCGTCGACGCTCAGCCCATGCGCCGAAGAAGCCCTCACCCAACACCCATGGCAGGGCAACATCCGCGAACTGGAAAACGTCATTCATCACAGCTTGTTGCTGTGCCGCAACCAGACCATCTCCGTGCAAGACCTGCGACTGTCACCTTCACGCGTAAGGCGTCAGGAAACAACCGGGCCGTCACACACGCATTCGCAAGACAGCACCCAGGACCTGCTGCAACGCGCGTTTCGCAGGCTGTTCGAAGAAGAACCCGGCGCGTTGCATGAAACGGTTGAAGACAGCCTGCTTCGCGCTGCCTACGAGTTTTGCCATCACAACCAGGTGCATACCGCCAAACTGCTGGGCTTGAGCCGCAATGTCACACGTACCCGCCTGATCAAGCTTGGCGCGTTATCAGTGAACACCCGCCGCTCTGACTCACCGGCCTCCTCCCCCTATTTGCAGCAGTCCATCTAGTTAAACAGCAGCAGCCTTGTGACGGCTGCTGCTGAGCCGAACGTAAAGCGCAGACGTATTCATCAGCCGTCACCTGAGCAACCTTTGCCCGTAATAAAAGGCCTGTCGCCGCTTCCTGCGGTTATGGGTAAGATGGCTGCTTCCTTCAGCGCATCGCGCATACGTCCCGCCGAATTAAGTCGACCTCATGCCTTTTGATCTCAGCCTCAGCGTAGATTTGACCACCCTCGCCATTTTGGCCGCCGTTGCGTTTGTCGCCGGTTTTATCGATGCGATTGCGGGCGGTGGCGGCTTGCTGACTACCCCTGCCCTGCTGACCGCCGGCCTACCGCCGCACTTGGTATTGGGCACCAACAAACTCAGCTCGACATTCGGTGCAGCTACGGCCAGCTTCACCTTTTACCGGCGCAAACTGTTCCATCCACGCGAGTGGAAGCTGGCTATTTTCGGCACCCTGACAGGCGCCCTGATCGGCGCTATCGCCGCCCATTACATGCCGGCTGAATGGCTCAACAAAATGTTGCCGGTGATCGTCTTCGGCTGCGGGCTGTACTTACTGTTTGGCGGCACGCCTAAAACCCCGATCGACAACGACGCGCCGATCAAAAAAAAATGGCAACTGCCACAAGGTATTGGCCTGGGTTTCTATGATGGCGTAGCGGGCCCGGGAACCGGTGCGTTCTGGACCGTCAGCAGTATGCTGCTCTACCCCATCGACCTGGTGAAGGCCAGCGGGGTCGCCCGCAGCATGAACTTCGTCAGCAACATCACGGCGCTGTCGATCTTCATCTTCTCCGGGCACGTGGACTGGATCATCGGTCTGACCATGGGCTTTGCAGTCATGATCGGCGCCTTCTTTGGCGCCCGCAGCGCAATCAGCGGCGGGGCCAAATTCATTCGACCGGTGTTCATCACCGTGGTCTTGGGGCTGACGGTGCGCCTAGCCTGGCAACACTGGTTCGATATGGCCTAAACGCCGAGCCACGTACAGGTCGATGAGATAACGCGCAATCGAGCGCGACGCAGGCAATGGCGGCAACTGATGAATGTTGAACCACTGCGCATCTTCAATCTCGTCGGCCTGGGGCACGATGTCACCGCCCGCATACTCCGCATGAAAACCCAGCATCATCGAGTGCGGGAACGGCCAGCACTGACTGCCCACATACTGAATATTCTTGACCTGGACCTGCACCTCTTCGTGCACCTCACGAATCAGGCAGTCTTCGGCCGACTCACCCGGCTCGGCAAAACCGGCCAGGGTGCTGTAAACACCTGGCACAAACCGTGGCGAACGCGCCAGCAAGACTTCATCGCCACGGGTAATCAGCACGATCATGCTCGGCGAGATACGCGGATAGCTGCGCAAGTCACACGTCGCACAATACATCGCCCGTTCTCTCGGCACCTGCGTCATGGCCTGCCCGCAACTGCCACAAAAACGGTGCTCACGGGCCCACGTGCCAATTTGCGCGGCGTAACCCAACACCTTGTACAACGTGTGGTCGCCTTGCAGCATAAACGCGCGCAAACCCTGCCACTGGCAGCCCTGAACCTGGGCAGTGCCCTTCAATTCCAGCAGGTAGACCGGCTCGCCGTCCAGATGGCCAATGCCATGCTCAGCCAAAACCGGCAGGTCCTGACGCTTGAGCCATTCACGTGGAAACAATGGGCCATTGTCGTCGAGCAAAAAACCCTCTGGGCCACGCGCCACGGCCAAGCCGCCAGCAAAATCGGTGTCCAGTACTGCCGTAGTCCAACGCGAAGTCATCACAACATCCCAGGTCAAGTTGAGGTGCGACGCGGCGACCGCGTCAATCCTGAAATTCAGGCTTTTGTTTGCTCATATGTGCTGCAATGGCCAAACGCAAGTCCGTGGATTGCAACATGGCCGCGTTCCAGGTGGCAACATATTCAAGGCCATCATCGACACGGTGATCACGCATGTAACTGATCATCTGCTTGGTCCCGCCCACCGCAATCGGCGATTTACCAGCGATGTCTTGCGCAATGGCCATGACCCCCTCAAGCAAACGCTCATGATCACTGTATACCCGGTTGACCAAGCCAATACTGCGCGCTTCTTCAGCGTCGACCATGCGGCCCGTATACGCCAGCTCCCGAAGCATGCCGTCACCAATAATGCGCGGCAAACGTTGCAAAGTGCCGACATCGGCGGCCATGCCCATGTCGATTTCTTTGATCGAAAACTGCGCATCTGCTGCGGCATAACGCATGTCACAGGCCGCGATCAAATCAATGGCGCCCCCCAGGCAATAGCCCTGGACAGCGGCCAGAACAGGCTTGCGACATTGATCAACAGCATTGAACGAGGCTTGCATTTGCAGGATTTTGCGCCGTAGCAGGCGAGCGTTACGTCCGACATCCTTGCCCAGTTCATTAGCCACCGACGCCAGCAGCATCAAGTCAATGCCGGCCGAAAAGTGTTTGCCGGCGCCACTGATCACCACCACGCGCACGCCATCGGTTTCATCGATCCATTGAAAAATCTCAATGATCTCAGTCCAGAACGCAGCATTCATCGCATTGACCTTTTCAGGTCGGTTGATCGTCACGTAGGCGATGCTGTCGTTTAACTCAACCTTGAAAGCCTGGTATTCGGACATAACCTGAATCCTTTTTGGGGCGCAGTCGCCGGTCAATGAGCGAGCGACTATAACAAGCTGCGCGCCCCGAAAAAGACCGTGATTACGCCAAAAACCGGACAAAGTGGCGTCTTCGATCAGCCATCAAGGCTTCAGGACAAAACGCTCAAGTGCCTGCGCCACGCCATCATCCTCGTTGCTTGCGGTGACATACATCGCCTGCTTGCGGATCGCCTCGTCTGCCTGGCCCATGGCAACCGACAGCCCGGCACGCTTGAACATAGCCGGGTCATTGCCGCCATCACCCAAGGCCATGGTGCGCTCCAGCGGCACCCCTAAACGCTCAGCCAAGGTGGCAAGCGCCTCGCCCTTGTTGGCATGCAAGGCTGTCACATCCAGATAAAACGCCTGCGAGCGACTGGCCAGCGCCTCGTCACCCAATACACCTTGGAGCTGATGCTCAAGCTCAACCAACAACGGAGCATTACGACTGGCCGCGACAATTTTGTCGACCCGGTGCAAATAGTCACCAAACTCAGTGACCACCCGCGGAGCAAAGCCCAGCGCATTCTGCTCCTGCGCCACCATGGGGCCATCCGGGTCGCGCAACAACCATTGATCATCGGCAAACACCCAGACTTCAACGTCGTGGTCAGCCAGTACATTCAACGTCGTTTTCACTGCCTCATAGGGCACAGGATGCGTTTGCAGGTAACTGCCATCAGGGTTAACCAGCACCCCGCCATTAAAGGCAGCCGTTGGCAACTCGATACCCAACTGTTTGATCTGCTTACGCATGCCTCTCGGCGGTCGCCCAGTGGCCAGCGTGAAGTACACGCCCGCAGCCTGCAGCGCTTTTACCGCCGCCAACGTGCGCGGGCTGATGCTGTGATCGCGTTTGAGCAAGGTGCCGTCCATGTCGCACAGCACCAACTGAATCGACTCTTGCGTCGGCGTACTCATTCGATGTCCAGCCATACGCGGCCATCGCGGGCCAACAAATCCCTGGCGGCCTGCGGCCCGTCTTCACCGGCTTTATAGAAGTGCACATCCGCCTGCTCACGCCACGCATCGAGAAAAGGCTGCACGCCGCGCCAGCCGTTTTCGATGTTATCGGCCCGCTGAAACAAGGTTTGATCGCCGGTCAGGCAGTCATAAATCAAGGTCTCGTAGCCAGTAGACGGCTGTACCTCAAAGAAGTCCTTGTAGGCAAATCCCAACTCAATATTGGCCATGTTCAGACCCGGCCCAGGACGCTTGGCCTGCAGGTCAAACCACATGCCTTCATTGGGCTGGATGCGGATACGCAGATAGTTGGGCTTCAAACGTTCCACTTCGGTATCGCGAAACTGTGCGTACGGCGCGGGTTTAAAGCAGATCGCAATTTCCGTATCACGCGCGCTCATGCGTTTACCGGTGCGCAGGTAAAACGGCACGCCTACCCAACGCCAGTTGTCGATCATCACTTTGAGGGCGACAAAGGTCTCCGTCGAGCTGTCTGCGGCCACGTTGTTTTCTTCACGATAACCGGGCACAGGCTTACCACCCGACTCGCCCGCCGTGTATTGACCTCGCACCGAGTTTTTGCGCGCGTCTTCAATCGACCACGGCCGAATCGCGCCAATCACTTTGGCCTTTTCGCCGCGCACCGCATCTGCGCCAAACGCAGCCGGTGGCTCCATCGCCACCATGGCCAACAACTGGAACAGGTGGTTAGGCAACATGTCGCGCAAGGCGCCGGTGTTTTCGTAAAAGCTGCCACGGGTCTCAACACCGACCGTTTCAGCGGCCGTGATCTGCACGTGGTCGATGTAATGGTTGTTCCAGAACGACTCAAAAAGCCCGTTGGAAAAACGGCTGACCAAAATGTTCTGGACCGTTTCCTTGCCCAGATAATGGTCAATCCGGTAGATCTGCTTCTCGCTCATGACACTCAACAGGCAAGCGTTCAAGGCTTGCGCCGTGTCGACATCCGAGCCAAAAGGTTTTTCAATCACTACCCGGCGAAAAGCCTCCGGGGTTTCTTTAAGCAGCCCGCTGGCCCCCAGCCGCTGCACCACTTCGCTGAAAAAGCGCGGAGCAGTGGCCAGGTAAAACACCGCGTTGCCCGTGCCACTGGCGAAAATCTTCTGCTCCAGCGCCGCGTAGGTGCTGTCGTCAAGGAAATCGCCCTGCACATAACTGATGTTTTTCGCCAAACGGGCCCACAAGTCAGCATTCAGGCCCTGACCATCAGGATGGTTGACCTTGCTGGCGGCCTCCGTGCGAATGAAGTCCTCCAGCTTCTTGGCAAAGCCCTCATCACTGATCGCATTGTGGTCAACGCCCACAATGCGCAAGCCATCGTCCAGCAAACCGTCCCGAGTCAAGTTGTACAGCGCCGGCATTAACAAGCGCTTTACCAGATCACCATGAGCCCCAAACAGAAACAGAGTGGTAGGAGGCGCAGGTTTAACGTTGGATTTGCTGGACGGTTCGGTCATTTTTTAGGCGTCTCCACATGGCCGCCGAAACCAAAGCGCATGGCCGACAACAATTTGTCGCCATACAGGCTTTGCTGGCGCGAGCTATAACGGGCAAACAGGGCGTTGGACAGAACCGGCACCGGCGTCGACTGCTCCATGGCAGCTTCGATAGTCCAGCGGCCTTCGCCGCTGTCAGCCACGGCGCCCGAGTAACCGTCCAACGGTGCGTCAACGGCCAGAGCGTCGGCGGTCAAGTCCAGCAACCAGGACGACACCACACTGCCACGACGCCACACTTCAGCGATATCGCCCAGGTTCAGGTCAAAACGCTGGTCTTCAGGCAGGTTTTCGCCTCCTTTCATCTTCATCAGGTTGAAGCCTTCGGCATACGCCTGCATCAAGCCGTACTCGATACCGTTGTGCACCATTTTGACGAAGTGCCCTGCACCCGCCGGGCCTGCGTGGATGTAACCGCGCTCGGCGCGATCGTCATCAGACACACGGTCCTTGGTCCGTGGAATATCGCCCAGGCCCGGGGCCAGCGCAGCAAACAGCGGGTCCAGGTGTTTAACCACTTGCGTGTCACCACCGATCATCATGCAGTAACCGCGTTCCAGGCCCCAGACGCCGCCCGAAGTACCGACGTCGACATAACGAATGCCTTTTTCAGCCAGCGCTTTGGAGCGACGAATATCGTCTTTATAGAAGGTGTTACCGCCATCGATGATGATGTCATCGGCGTCGAGCAGTTGGCTCAGGGTATCGATCGTGTCTTCGGTCGGTGCGCCAGACGGCAGCATGACCCACACAGCGCGAGGCTTGGCCAGGCCAGCCACCAGCGCAGGCAGGCCAGCAACGCCGGTGGCGCCGTCCTGTTCCAGAGCACTGACGAAATCGGTATTGCGGTCAAAAACCACGGTGGTATGCCCATTGAGCATCAGACGCCGTGCGATGTTCCCGCCCATACGGCCCAATCCAATAATTCCCAACTGCATGTACTGTTGCTCCCAACGGCAAATAAATAGGTGTACAGCACCTTAGTTCAGCAATGCTTAAGGTGCTCGGCTAAGGATTAGTCCTATCGCATGGCGCATAGTTTCGCACATGCAGCGGGGCAGATTCGCGATTGAATCCACTCAGCGGACGGATGAACGGCGATCTGCGTAAAAAAACACTAAAAACCCTTCCCCAACCTGTAGGAGCGAGCTTGCCTCGCGATCTTTTAAAAGATCAAAAGATAGCGAGGCAGGCTCGCTCCCACGACCATCCCCCCTCGAAGTTTCATCTCCCGCACAAAGTTTTCACATGACTTTTGTGACAATTGATCACTTTGTGGCTGTTTTATTTTCAGACAGCCCGCACGCGTTGTGCCGGGTCCTACGGCGTCAACCATTCAAGCTGTATTGCGCTGGAGTGTTGTATGGGGTTGTTTAAACGCAGTAATGCATCTGCGAACGGGTTCGATTGGGCTGGTTTAGGCTGGTTGTTTCTATTCTTCTGGTACTTTTCCGGCATCACTCAACTGTTGATACAGCTCACCGGTACTTCGGGCTTTTCAGGCTTTCGCCAGGCATTCGTGATGAGCGCCCTGTGGTTGGCGCCGATGCTGATGTTCCCCGCCCGCACCCGGATCATGGCAGCGGTGATCGGCGTGGTGCTGTGGGCCTGCTCCATGGCCAGCCTTGGCTATTTCTTTATCTATCAGCAAGAGTTCTCGCAAAGCGTCATCTTCATCATGTTCGAGTCGAACACCTCTGAAGCCGGCGAGTACATGACGCAATACTTTGCCTGGTGGATGGTGCTGGCCTTCCTGACGCATACCGCGTTCGCGGTTTTCCTCTGGACACGCCTGCGCCCGGTGTACCTGCCCCGCGCCCAAGCCTGGGCCGCAGCCCTGGCGATCGTGCTCGCAGTGGTCGGCTACCCGCTGATCAAACAGACCCTTAAACACGACACCTTCGCCTCAGCCCTCGAAAGCTTCGAAAGCCGCGTAGAGCCCGCCGTGCCGTGGCAAATGGTGGTCGCCTATCGTCGTTATCTGCAACAACTGGACAGCATGCAAGGCATGCTCGCCAGCGCCAGCAAAATCCCGCCACTCACTAACCTCACAGATGAAGAAGCAGGCCAACCGACCACGCTGGTTCTGGTCATCGGTGAATCCACCAACCGCCAGCGCATGAGCCTGTACGGTTACCCTCGCGAAACCACGCCCAACCTGGACAAATTGCGCGACCAACTGGCGATCTTTGACAACGTCGTTACGCCGCGTCCTTACACCATCGAAGCCCTGCAACAAGTGCTGACCTTCGCCGACGAAGAAAACCCGGACTTGTACCTCAGCACCCCGTCGCTGGTCAGCGTGATGAAACAAGCGGGTTACAAAACCTACTGGATCACCAACCAGCAGACCATGACCAAACGCAACACCATGCTCACCACCTTCTCCGAGCAGGCTGACCAACAGGTCTACCTCAATAACAACCGTAACCAGAATGCCCGCCAATATGACGGCGATGTCCTGGAGCCCTTTAACAAGATCCTGGCCGACAGCGCACCGCGCAAACTCATCGTGATTCACTTGCTCGGCACTCACATGAGTTATCAGTACCGCTACCCGCCGACTTTCGACAAATTCACCGATCGTACCGGCGCGCCTGCCGGGTTGAGCGATGACCAGATCCCCACCTACAACAGTTACGACAACGCGGTGCTGTATAACGACTTCGTGGTGTCGAGCCTGATCAAGGACTTCGCCAAAACCGACCCGAACGGCTTTCTGCTGTATTTGTCCGACCACGGTGAAGACGTGTTCGACTCTGTGGGCCACGACACGTTGGGACGCAACGAGGCCAAGCCAACCGCGCCGATGTACACCATCCCCTTTTTGGCCTGGGCCTCGCCCAAATGGCGTGAAGACCACACCTGGGATTTCGCCGGTGATCTGGACCGCCCTTACAGCAGCTCACAGTTCATCCACACCTGGGCAGACCTGGCCGGGTTAAGCGCTAAAGAGCTGGATGACAAGAAGAGCCTGGTCAGCGATGAGTTTGTCGTACGCCCGCAATTAATCGGCGACCCCTACTCTCGCCCGCAAAAAGCCCTGATTGATTTCAGCCTGATCAAGCCCAAAGCGGCGCCGGTGCAAAGCGCGGTCAATTAATAGATGCTACTCAAAATGGGAGCGGGCTTGCTCGCGATGGTCGTTAACAATGACGCGTATTAACTGAGTAAATCAGGTGCTCTGAAGACCATCGCGAGCAAGCCCGCTCCCACAGGCGCAAAATATCGCTCAAAAGAACAGCATCGCGCTGTTACAGCGGCTTGTTCCAAAACAGCATACGCCCGTGGGCCGGGTCCAGTTGCCCTGCGCTAAACCCGAATTTGCGGTAAGAACCCTGAGCCACAGGGTTGCCTTCCAGCACTTCGAGGGTGATTTTGCAGCAGCCGCGTTCCCGCGCAATGGCCTCGACCTTTTCCAGCATTTTTTGGCTCAGACCCAAGCCACGGTAGGTATCGACCACTGACACGTCGTGCACGTTGACCAGCGGCTTCCCGGCGAACGTCGAAAAACCTTCAAAACAGTTAACCAGCCCGGCGGCCTTGCCATCCACAAATGCCAGCACGCTGAAAGCATGCGCACGCTTGGCCAACTCGCCCGGGAGTTGTTCCAGCACCTGGGCTGATAACGCCTCGCCACCACCCATCGGGTCCTGCGCGTAGTGGTTCAAAACGTCTCGCAGTGCTTGAGCGTGAACCGGGTCCGTATAGTTTGCTTGTACGACTACCACTTGCGACATCGCGCATCTTCCCCAAGGTCTGATTTTATTTTGAGAGCCTGCGACCTTAGCGTGCCAGCGGTGACGCAAACAAGTATTCGCCTCAAGGGCGCTTTGGCGGGTCAATGCTCTGCATCAGTTCAACAATGTTCGCGGCCAGCGCGTCGGCATCCTGATAAATACGGATATGCCGGAACTGCGCGTTGTCGCGATGGTATTGCGCGGCATCGACAGCCGGCCCACCGGCCATTTTCCGGCTGATCAAAAGCAAGTCAAACTCACCAGGTTTGGCGTCGCGCAGTCCTTTTAGCGCATCAACTGCGCGCAAAGGAGCTACTCGATGGTATCCCGCCAGATTGAGCGCCCTGTCAATTTTTAACGCCTGCTCGGTATCAGAGTCTGCGATCAATATTCGTAAAGACTTATTCGGCATAGTGGTTTAACCGTCGTCAAACGTCGTTGCGTTGAATATTTAAACTAAACAGCCCGTTTCAACGATTAATAGGTGGGGTGCCTTGTTTTTCAAGCCCCGCCTGTCTCCAGATCACTGCGCTCCCTGATGCTGCATGTGCTCCTCCAGAGCGCGGGCAAAGCGCTCCATCTCTGCATGCAGCGCATCCACACACGGGAGAATTAACGCCGGATCGGCCAAAGCGCTCGCGGCCTCAAGTTGCTCGCAACAACGCATCAAGCCTTTGGCCTGGACCAGTGCAACAGCACCTTTGATCTTGTGCGCCAGCGCAGCCAGCCCTTGAAAATCATCGCTGACAAAAAGCTGCATCAACTGCACAAGATCCTCTTCGGTATTGACGGCCATCTCCGTCAGCAACTGATGCACCAACGCGTCATCGCACTGAGCCAATTGCTGGAGGTAGGCCAAGTCAATTTCATCGTGGCCATCGGCAAGCGGTTCGGCGTAAGACACGTTTGCAGAGCCAGGAGTTCCGGAGGCCAGGCACAGACTCAAGTCCTGCAGGCTGATCGGCTTGAACAGACACTGATCCATCCCCGCTTGCCGACAACGTTCAATTTCTTCGGGCTGGGCATTGGCCGTCAGGCCCAAAACAAGGCATGGCCCATGCGCTCGCCCGGCCTCGTCGTTGCGTATGGCGCGGGCCAAATCATAGCCATTCATGACCGGCATGTTGCAATCGGTAATAACCACGTCAAACCTGCCCGCGCGCCACGCCGCCAGACCTTGGGCACCGTTCTCGGCATCAATGACACGGTGCCCCAGGTAACTCAATTGTTGAGCCAGCAGCATGCGGTTGGCCGGATAGTCGTCCACCACCAGAATGCTCATCGAGCCCGGCGAGGCCAGCCCTTCTACCTCGTCATCTGCCTGCCCGGCATCGGGTTCAAGGCGCGGCACGTTGAGGCTGATATCAACGTGAGTGCCTTTGCCCGGCTCACTGCTCATCTGAATCGTCCCGCCCATCATTTCGCAGAGCGAGCGGCAAATCACCAGCCCCAGCCCAGAGCCGCTGCGCGCCGATTGATGATTGTTACTGGCCTGGACAAACGGGCTAAACAGTCGACGCAGATCCTCCTCACCAATACCTGCTCCGGTGTCATCAACCCCTATACCAATCTCTACCTGCGCCCCGTCAGGATGAGGTTGCACGTTCAACGTCAGGCGGACTTCACCCTGCTCGGTAAACTTGATGGCATTGCTCAGCACATTGGAAACAATTTGTTTAAAGCGCATCGGGTCGATCAACACGTCGATGTCTGCAGCCGATGTAGCGGGTTCATACACCAGGCTCAGATGTTTCTGCCGGGCCAAACCATCAAACATACGCACTACCGACACCACCAACACCTGCACATTGGCGCGTTTGGGGCTCAATGACAGATGCCCGGACTCAATGCGCGCGATGTCCAGAATATCGCCGATCAACTCCAGCAGTTCGCGAGCAGCCCCCGACGCCACTTCAATGGCCAGCCGGTCCATAACGCCCTGATCAGCTTTTTTCATCGCCAACTCAAGCATGCCGATCACTGCATTCATGGGCGTGCGGATTTCATGGCTCATGGTGGCTAAAAACGTGGTTTTGGCGCGATTCGCCTCATCGGCCTGTTGTTTGGCAATTTGCACTTGCTCCAGCAACTGCTGGCGCCTGGCGACACTGCGACGCAAATAGGCAATCCAGCCAAACGCGAGCAACAGCAGCACTGCCGCAATGGCAAAGCCCTGGAGAATCGCAGCCCGATTACGCAACCAATAGCTTTCGCCTTCCGGCGAGTCATCGCGCCAGCGATTGGTCAGCACGCTCATGTCTTCAGGAGAAATACTCAGCAACGCCTTGTCCAGAACCCCATGCAGTTCTGGAGCATCGCGCGCAGTGGCAAAACCGATCTGTGCGGGCTGGGTGCCCACCGTACTGGTGATGTGCAACTGCCCGTTAAAACGCCGCGAAATCATGTGGCGCGCACTGATCAACGCGTTGATGGCGCCATCCGCTTTACCTGCAACCACCATCGCCATGGCATCGGCAGCGTTGTCTGCCTCCAGCAGTTGGATGCGGGGGTAGTGCCGCAACACAAACTCGCGCAACACATTGCCTCGTACCAGCACCAGGCGTTGCCCCGCCATCTCATCCAGCGTGTCAGGGCTCTCAAGTCGGGTAGAGGTCACCAGCACAAACGGCGTGGTCAGATAAGGCCGGGTAAAGAGCAACTGTGATTCACGATAGACGCTAGGAGTGAAGGCGCCGATGACATCGGCCTTGCCGCTGCTGACCAGACCGATCAGGTCTTGCACCGAGTCGCCTTTAACCACCTCGAACTCAAGGCCGGTACGTGCACTGATATTAAACAGCACATCGGCACTGACGCCTTTAAACACACCCTGCTCGTCAATAAACGACAGCGGCAAGTATTGATCATTTATCGCCACCCGCAGACGCGGATGCGCATCCAGCCAACGCTGTTCACTGGCGGTGAGGTTCAGCCGCGAATGGCTACTCACTTGCGGCCCTTCCGAACTCCAGCGGCGCAGAATCGTCATCCGCTCACTGGCCGGAATCGCCGCCAGCCCCGCATTGACTATGCGCAGCAACCGGGCGTTATCGCGCGCCAGCGCAAACGCAAAAGGGCTGACATCGATGCGCGAGAAGTCGGCCAATTGCACATTGTTGAGGTAGTTTTTATTGATCAGGTAGTTGGCGCTGATGAAGTCCCCAAGGTAAGCATCAGCCTGACCAAACGCCACAGCGCCAATAGCACTCAGTGTTGAGGGATATAGCTGCAACTCGGCCTTGGGGTAAAACGCCCGGACTTCTTGTGGAGGCAAATAGTGATCTAGCATGGCCAAGCGCTTGCCTGCCAGATCAGCCGGCATCACCGGTTGGTTAGCGCTGCGCGTTACCAGCGTGGGCGAGTCGTCGGCATAGGCCTGGCTCAGCACCAGTGCGCGATCTTGCGCTTCAAAGCCGTTGGCGCTGCTGAGCAAGTCCAGCTCGCCGCGCTTGAGCGCGTTTATCGCCAGCGACCTTGAGGCATACCGTTTAACGTCAACATTAACGTGCAACAACTCGGAGAGTAGCTGCATGTAATCCGCCGTCAGCCCTTCAAAGTCCTGATCATTACCGGTCATGTCAAAGGGCGCGTAATCCGGTGCCGAAATGCCCAGCCGCAAGGTGTCGTGCTGTTTAAGCCATTGCCAGTCGGGCGCCTCAAGCACCACGCTGTAGGCTTCAACATTTGAGCGGCCCAACAACTGCAACGACTGCACCGTCGGCTGCGCCAGTGCGTAAGGCCATCCCAGAACCAGCGACACGATCAACAGCCCGTGCCGCACAAAAAGCTTCATTTAAATCAAGCCATTACGTTTGGCAAACTCTGCCAGATAAACAACTGACTTCATGTTTAATTTTTCAATCAACCGTGCCTTATAGGTACTGATTGTCTTGCTGCTCAGGGTCATTTCCAGTGCTATTTGTTTATTACTGATACCTCGAGCAAGTTGCTGCAAAATAGTTAACTCGCGGGCCGATAAACTTTCAATCAATTCGATGTCCGTCAATGTTGCATCACTGTTTCGAACCGAACTGATCGCCAGGTTAGGGAAAAACGTATAACCGTCCATGATCGTCCTGACCGCCCGTTGCAACTCGCTGAGTTCCTGTTTTTTCGTCACGAACCCGGCTGCACCGGCCTTCATACAACGCTGCGAATAAAACAGCGCCGCTTGGGAGGTCAGCACCAAAATCCGGCAGGTCAGCCCGGACGCCTTGATACGGCTGATCACCTCCAGACCGTCCAGACCCGGCATGGTGATGTCCAGGACCACCAGATCGACCGCATGCTGGCGCGCCAACTGCACCGTATCGATTCCGTTAGTTGCTTCTGCCACCACGGTGTAACCCTGATTCTCCAACAGCAGTCGCACAGCGGTGCGAATCAAGGAGTGATCATCGGCAATCAAGACTTTATACATTTGAACCCCTGCCAAAAACTGCCAATAACAGGACGTGGGCGGCTTTATCTATTTTTTTGAATAGATAACTCCGTAACTTCCTCATGATTAACATGCTTATGAATACAAGGGAAAGTATAGGATATTTCCTACAAACCTCCCGTGCGTCCTCACCGCTACTTGAACGCAACATCGCGATACCCGATTGAAATCAAGCCGCGAATAATCGCCATTCGGGTGCAACTTACGAGTAGGGAAAGCACCACACAGGATGTAGGAAATTTCTTAAATGATGGCGCGCGCCCGAAATTAAATGCCTCCAAGGGGCATGGGCTGCGATCGTTACATGACCGCAGCCCACGCTTTGAAAGCCTTTACTGCCAGCCGAACTTACGGATGTAAAAACCCTTAACCGCTTGGGTCAGCGCCATGTACGCCAGCAAAATCACCGGCAGGAAAATGAAGTACAGCGGTGGCAGCGCCTCCAGTTTGAAGTAGCTGGCCAGCGGCCCCATCGGCAGGAAAATACCGATGGCCATGATCACCCCGGTCATTACCATCAACGGCGTCGCTGCACGGCTTTGCAGGAACGGAATTTTCGGTGTGCGGATCATGTGCACAATCAGGGTTTGCGTCAGCAGCCCGACCACGAACCAGCCCGACTGGAACAGAGTTTGATGCTCAGGGGTATTAGCCTTGAACACGTACCACATCAGGGCGAAGGTCAGCACGTCAAACACCGAGCTGATGGGCCCGAAGAACAGCATGAAACGTCCGACATCCGCTGGCTGCCAGCGTTGTGGTTTTTTCAGCATTTCGTCATCGACGTTATCAAATGGAATCGCGATCTGAGACACGTCGTACAGCAGGTTTTGTACCAGCAGGTGCATCGGCAACATCGGCAGAAACGGAATGAACGCACTGGCGACCAACACCGAGAACACGTTACCGAAGTTCGAGCTGGCGGTCATTTTGATGTACTTGAGCATGTTGGCGAAGGTGCGACGGCCTTCCAGCACGCCCTCCTCCAGCACCATCAGGCTTTTTTCCAACAGAATGATGTCCGCCGCTTCCTTGGCGATATCCACCGCGCTGTCCACTGAAATCCCGATGTCAGCAGTGCGCAACGCCGGGGCGTCGTTAATTCCGTCCCCCATAAAGCCCACCACATGGCCGTTAGCCTTGAGCAAACGCACAATGCGTTCCTTATGAGTGGGTGTCAGCTTGGCAAATACGTTGGTGGTCTCGACCGCAACCGCCAGCTCGGCGTCAGTCATGCGCTCAATGTCATTGCCCATCAGCAAGCCTTGTTGCTCAAGGCCCACTTCGCGGCAAATCTTGGCCGTCACCAGTTCGTTATCACCGGTCAGCACTTTGACTGCCACGCCATGCTCGGCCAGCGCTTTGAGCGCAGGCGCGGTGCTTTCCTTGGGCGGGTCCAAGAACGCAACATAGCCGATCAGCGTCAATTCCTGCTCATCTGCCAGGCTGTAGGTGTCACGGCCCGCAGCCATCGAACGAGCAGCCACCGCGACCACGCGCAAGCCTTCCTCGTTGAAAGCTGCCGTTACCTGGCGAATACGCGCCAGCAGTTCGTCGCTGAGGGTCTCTTCCAGATCGCCATGGCGAACGGTCTTGCACACCGACAGCACTTCTTCGACCGCGCCTTTGCAGATCAACTGGTGCGGCTGATCCTGCTCGGCCACCACCACCGACATGCGGCGGCGGGTGAAGTCGAACGGAATCTCGTCAACCTTGTTGAACGCTGTGCCCACGTTCAATTCGCGGTGCACTTCCACATGCTCCAGCACCGCCACATCCAAGAGGTTTTTCAGGCCTGTCTGGTAGTAGCTATTCAGGTAGGCCATTTCCAGCACGTCGTCGGACTCTTCACCCCACACATCCACATGGCGCGCCAGGAAGATCTTGTCCTGGGTCAGGGTCCCGGTTTTATCGGTGCACAGTACGTCCATCGCGCCAAAGTTCTGAATCGCGTCCAGACGTTTGACAATGACTTTTTTGCGCGACAGGAACACCGCGCCCTTGGCCAGGGTCGAGGTCACGATCATCGGCAGCATTTCAGGGGTCAGGCCCACCGCCACCGACAGCGCGAACAACAAGGCTTCAGTCCAGTCACCTTTGGTAAAACCATTGATGAACAGCACCAGCGGCGCCATTACAAACATAAAGCGGATCAACAACCAGCTGACCTTGTTAACCCCGGTCTGGAACGAAGTCGGCCCACGGTCGGTGGCCCCGACACGCTGGGCCAGCGCCCCAAAGTAAGTGCTATTACCCGTGGTCAGGACCACGGCGGTGGCGGCACCGGAAACCACGTTGGTGCCCATGAACAGAATATTTTCCAGCTCAAGCGGGTTGATGGTCTGGCTGTCAGAGTGATGCGCAAACTTCTCCACCGGCATCGACTCACCGGTCATGGCCGCTTGGCTGACAAACAAGTCCTTGGCGCTCAAAACCCGGCAATCGGCCGGGATCATGTCCCCTGCCGACAGTACGATCAGGTCGCCCGGGACCAATTGTTTAATCGGCAACTCAATGCGTTGCGCACCCTTTATTTGCTGGGCCGCGCCGTAGAACTTGCCAAACATCGGCGACGCTTCTGCACTGAAGTCCCGACGCATGACCGTAGCGGTGTTGCTCACCATCGCCTTGAGAGCATCGGCTGCTTTGTTCGAACGGGCTTCTTGCCAAAAACGCAGCAGGGTCGACAGCACCACCATGGTGCTGATCACCACTGCCGCCTGGATGTCATCGGTGGCCAGCGAGACCGCCGCGAGCAAGGTCAACAGCAAGTTGAACGGGTTTTTGTAGCAGTGCCACAGGTGCACCCAGCGGCTGAGGGGCTGCTCGTGTTCAATTTCGTTGAGGCCGTGGCGGTCACGCAGTGTCTGCGCTTCGGCTTCACTCAAGCCATCGGTATGGGTGCCGAGCTTGTCGATCAACGCCGCGCTTTCGGTGTTGGCCGAAGCCACCAGGGTTTGCGCCAGGGTAGGCGGCACTTCACGGCTGACCGTGGTGTTGGTCAGGCTGTCGAGCAATGCCAGACGACGAAAGTGCCGTCCAATGTGGCGAGTGCGTAGAAAGCCTGCGAAGAATTCTTTCAGGGTGTGTTTCATGGTGCTACTCCTGCGCCGCCTGCGTAGTCACCCTGTTCAGCGTGATTACCCAGGCAGCCTTAAACTCGAACCGTCATTCATTTTTTAGTCTCGGTCAGCGGGCCTGATACCCGCCGTCAATTATTGGCGTACACGCAACCAGGTAAGGCTGGGCGGTGCTGGCGACGGCGAATGGGCGTAAAAAAGTGCTTCATGGTGCTTCCCCTAACGGTCAACGCAGCCTTGAAGGAGGCACAGCCGAACGTGCGCTCCGTGCCTGAGGCACGCGCGAACGTCGTGTTGCACTACGCAACACGTTTCAGTGTCTGGGAGAGGGCTTCGGGTTCGGGGTCTTAACCCCGTTCAGGATGCCGCTGCTCGCTGGTCAGCAAGCAACGACAGGGGAATCTGCGCGTTAGCTTGCCGAGAATACGCCGGTCTTCATAACCGGCCGACTACTGTCACTCGAACTGTTACCCACTTAGGATCTGCGCTCTTGATGAAAACGTCGGCAGCTTACTCCCGGCATTTAGGAGAGTAAACCGTAGGAAAGCTTCCGTTTTATGAATCAGATTTATCTTCAGGAAGGGTTCAGTTTGCGCGTACCCACATCTCTGCGTAGCCGTTGACGAGCAGCGCGAGGCTCGTCAACGACTACAACCGGCAGTTATATCGCCGCCGCCAACACCCGCTCATCCGTCAGGCTGCCCTGTTTGTGATGTTGGTCATGGGCGTACAACGATGCACAAATTTCTTGCGCGCGAATCGGCAATACCGACAACAGAGTGTCACTCAAACCATGGCTGGCCTGACAAAAACCCTGCATGTAGATCCCGGCCTTGCAGCGCTTGTCCGTAACGATCCGGTAGTCGCGATCCACCTCAAAATCACCCAGGTATTGCGCCAGCGGCGCCAATAAATGACGGTGCATTTGCCGCTCATAGCCGGTGGCCAGAATCACTGCATCATAGTGCTGCTCGCTGACGTCATCGCTGGCGCTGTTGCGCAGAACCAACTTGACGCCCTGCTCGTCTGAGGTTGCACTTTCAATGCTGGTCAGGCTGCGGAACACATGGCGGGCAATACCGGACACTTTCTGACGATAAAAAATGCCGTAGATGCGCTCGATCAAGTCGATGTCCACCACCGAATAGTTGGTGCTCTGATATTCAGTGATCAACCGCTCGCGCTCGGCAGTGCCCTGCTGGTACACCAGATCGGTGAACTCCGGCGAAAACACTTCGTTGACGAACGGGCTGTCGTCCGCCGGTTTCAACGCCGAACCGCGTAACACCCAATCCACCTGCGCCGACGGGTAGCTGTCGTTCAGGTCGATAAACGCTTCGGCAGCACTCTGCCCGCCCCCAATGATTGCAATGCGCATCGGCTGGCCTTTAACGCAGGGCTGGCGGCTCATGCGCTCAAGGTACTGCGAGTGATGAAACACCCGCGCATCGTCTTTCAACGCCTTGAAGGCGGCCGGAATGCGCGGCGTGCCCCCGGCGCTGACAACCACTGAACGCGTCGTGCGCACATGGTGCTGGCCCTGGCTATCGCGGGAGATGACCCGCAGCGCTTCAACCTGCTGCTGGTGCAGCACCGGCTCGATGGCCAGCACTTCTTCGCCATACCGGCTCTGCGCTTCAAAGTGTGAAGCCACCCAACGCAAGTAGTCGTTGAACTCCATCCGGCATGGATAGAAGGTCCCAAGGTTGATGAAATCAACCAGACGATCGTGGGCTTTAAGGTAATTGACGAACGAATAAGGGCTGGTGGGATTGCGCAGCGTCACCAGATCCTTGAGGAAGGAAATCTGCAGCTCACTCTGGGTCACCAACGTATTGCCGTGCCAGCGGTAGTCCGCCTGTTTGTCTAAAAACAGCACATCCAAGGGACCGTGCACCTGCCCGCTCTCTTCCAGGGCGATGGCCAGGGCCAGATTGGAAGGCCCGAAACCGATGCCGATCAGATCATGAACGACGGCCGAAGCGATTGCCTGTGTCATTTCCAGTGTCCTCTGGATTGCCCCTCAACAGAGGGATTAAAAAACCCGTAACCCGACTGTTCTGTTGCAGATCAGCAGGGCGTCTGTTGAGTAGGGACGAGGATACGGAAAAAAAATTTAAGGCGTGTCCCACTGCCGAATTCGAATCCGGCAATGCTTCATGGCATTTACGATGTGCTTCTCGACCACGCTGCGCGACACGCCCAGGCGCTCGGCAATTTCAACGTGGGACAAGCCTTCCAGCTTGCGTAGCAAAAAGCTCTCACGGCACGCCGCCGGCAATTCCGAGAGCGCCTGCTGGATCTGTTGCAGGCGCTGATTCTGGTCCATCAGCAGCTGTGGCGACGGGCTGAAAAAACGCTCTTCGCTGTCCAGCACCTCCAGCGGTTCAGACTGGCGCAAGGCGCTGCGGCGGTGACCGTCGATCACCAGATTGAGCGCGGTGCGATACAAAAACGCCCGTGGCTGTTCAATCGGCTCATCGCTGGTGCGCTCCAGCACCCGTACATAAGCGTCATGCACCACATCTTCTGCCGCTTGAGCATTGCCCAATCTGGCACTCAAAAAGCTCACCAGTTCGCGATAGTAGTTTTCCAACAGGACTCCCGGCCGCAGCAGCGCGGCAACATTCCATGAGCGCAGAAACAGACCGAATGAGTTAGCGGCATGATGATGGCACTTTTGCTGGCGTAATTTATAGTAATTCTCATATAGATTTAAAGCTTGTTGCAAAAACAGCCGAGAAATATTTAGTCACAAACAGATCATTAAACGCCTAAATATCTAACTAAATCCTTCGTTTACTCAACAGCTCCCCGTGTTTGTCGATTGCTCGACAGCGATTGCCCCGGGCTTTTTGTGCCAGTGCAACGAAGACGGGCCGATCCCCATTGGCCGGAACCCTGAATGAAACGCCCTCGACAGACCCGCCGTGCGCTCTTTGTTGCCCTGTTTTTACTGATGGTTGCCGCGTTGGCGGCATGGCCCTTCCTGACCACTGGCCGCGACGCTTATGACACCGTGCCCATCACCCGCGGTGACATTGAAAGCAGCGTAACGGCACTTGGCACGCTGCAGCCACGGCAATATGTGGACGTGGGCGCGCAGGCTTCCGGGCAGATCAAGACGATTCACGTTGAGGTGGGTGACGAAGTCAAAGAAGGCCAATTGCTGGTCGAAATTGACCCGTCCACACAAAAAGCCAAGCTCGACGCCAGCCGCTATGCCGTTGAAAACCTCACGGCCCAGCTCCAGGAACAGCGCGCCTTGCACGACCTGGCCAAACAGAAATATCAGCGCCAGCAAAACCTCGCCAAAGGCGGCGCCACTCGCGAAGAAGACATTCAGTCAGCACTGGCTGAAGTGCGAACCACCCAGGCCCGAATTGATATGTTCCAGGCGCAAATCCGCCAGGCCCAGGCCAGCTTGCGTAGCGATGAAGCCGAGCTGGGTTACACGCGTATCTACGCGCCCATGGCGGGGACCGTGGTCGCCCTTGATGCGCGCGAAGGCCAGACCCTCAATGCACAACAGCAAACCCCGTTGATTCTGCGCATCGCCAAACTTTCACCAATGACCGTATGGGCCGAAGTCTCCGAGGCCGATATCGGCCACGTCAAAGCGGGCATGCAGGCGTACTTCACCACCTTGAGTGGCGGTAATCGGCGCTGGAACAGCACCGTGCGACAGATTCTGCCAGTCCCGCCCAAACCGCTGAATGAAGCCAGCCAGGGTGGCGGCAGCCCGGCCAGCTCGGGCAAAAGCGGCAGCGCGCGAGTGGTGCTGTACACCGTGCTGCTGGATGTCGACAACAGCGACCAGGCGTTGATGGCAGAAATGACCACGCAAGTGTTCTTCGTTGCCGATCAGGCCAAAGACGTGTTGCTGGCCCCGATTGTCGCGCTGCAAGGCAGCATCGAAGGCAATCGACAAAGCGCAAACGTGGTGACTAAAAACGGCAAGATCGAACACCGCGACATTCGTACCGGCATCAGTGACCGCCTGCGCGTGCAAGTGCTCGAAGGGTTAAACGAGGGTGATCATTTGCTGATCGGCCCGGCCACCGGCAACGGAGGCTAAATGCGTACTCCCCTGATTGAGCTGCAAGATATCCGCAAGGTCTACGGCGGTATCGACACACCTGAAGTTCACGTGCTCAAAGGCGTCAGCCTGTCGATCCACGCCGGTGAATTCGTCGCCATTGTCGGCGCGTCGGGCTCGGGCAAATCCACCTTGATGAACATCCTTGGCTGCCTCGACCGCCCCACCTCTGGGCGCTACCTGTTTGCCGGCGAAGACGTTGCCCACCTCGCCAGCGATGAACTCGCCTGGCTGCGCCGCGAGGCGTTCGGCTTTGTCTTTCAGGGCTACCATTTGATCCCCTCGGCCTCGGCTCAGGAAAACGTCGAAATGCCCGCCATTTACGCCGGTACACCAGCGGCCGAGCGGCATGCCCGCGCCGCCGCCCTGCTCGACCGGCTGGGCCTTGGCACACGCACCGGCAACCGCCCCCATCAGTTGTCGGGCGGTCAGCAACAACGCGTATCGATTGCCCGCGCGCTGATGAACGGCGGGCACATTATTCTGGCCGACGAACCCACCGGCGCGCTGGACAGCCATAGCGGCGCAGAAGTCATGGCGCTGCTCGATGAGCTGGCCGGCCAAGGCCATGTGGTGATCCTGATCACCCACGACCGCGAAGTCGCGGCGCGTGCCAACCGGATCATTGAGGTGCGCGACGGCGAAATCATCAGCGACTGTGCCAATGGTGCTGCAGCGCCGACCCGCGAAAACCCCAAGGCACTGCAAGCGGTTGACCTGCGCCAGCGCCTGAATGAAGGCAGCGAAGCCCGCGGCGCCTGGAAAGGCGAACTGGTCGACGCCCTGCACGCGGCCTGGCGAGTGATGTGGATCAACCGCTTTCGCACCGCCCTGACCTTGCTCGGCATCGTCATCGGCGTGGCATCGGTGGTGGTGATGCTGGCTGTCGGCGAAGGCAGCAAACGCCAGGTCATGGCCGAAATGGGTGCGTTTGGCTCCAACATCATCTACCTCAGCGGCATGTCACCCCGCCCCCGGGCGCCGCTGGGGATTGTCACGCTCAATGACGTGGCCGCGCTGTCGACCTTGCCTCAAGTAAAGATGATCATGCCCATCAACGGCGCCGAGATCGGCGTGCGCTATGGCAACGTCGACCACACGATGTACACCGGCGGCAACGGCATCGATTTCCCGGCCATTTTCAACTGGCCGGTGGTGCAAGGCAGCTTCTTCAGCCAGGCCGATGAAGACGCCGCAGCCGCCGTGGCGGTGATCGGTAAAAAGGTCCGCGACAAAGTCCTCAAGGACGTGCCCAACCCCATCGGGCAATACATCCTGCTGGAGAACGTACCGTTTCGCGTGGTCGGAATCCTCGCTGAAAAAGGCGCCAGCTCAGCGGATTCAGACAGTGACTCACGCATCGTGGTGCCCTACTCCGCCGCCAGCGTGCGTTTGTTCGGCACGCACAACCCGGAATACGTGGTGATTGCCGCCGCCGATGCGAGCAAGGTCAAACAGACCGAAAAATCCATCGAGCAATTGATGCTCAAACTCCACCACGGTAAACGCGATTTCGAGATTACCAACAACGCCGCGATGATCCAGGCCGAAGCCAAAACCCGCAACACGCTGTCGTTGATGCTCGGCTCAATTGCCGCCATTTCGCTGTTGGTCGGCGGCATCGGGGTGATGAACATCATGCTGATGACCGTGCGTGAGCGCACCCGCGAGATTGGTATTCGCATGGCCACCGGCGCCCGCCAGCGTGACATTCTGCGCCAGTTCCTGACCGAAGCCCTGATGCTGTCGGTGGTCGGCGGTCTGGCAGGCATCACCCTGGCCTTTATCATCGGCGGGGTGTTGCTGCTGTGCGATGTGGCCGTGGCGTTCTCAATGGTTGCAGTCTTCGGCGCGTTTGCCTGTGCGCTGGTGACCGGCGTTATTTTCGGTTTTATGCCCGCCCGCAAAGCTGCCCGGCTTGACCCGGTCACAGCCCTTACCAGTGAATGATCGATTGATGAAGCCGTCTTTGAGTCTGTTGACCACGTGCCTGTTGCTGGGCGCGTGCAGCCAAACCCCGCCGCGCGACGCGCACCCGGTGCAACCGCCCCCGGCCTGGCAATCGCCCCACACGCAGGCCAGCCAACTGAGCAGCCAGCAATGGTGGAGTCATTTTCGTAGTCCGGCCCTGGACCGTCTGATCGCTCAAGCACGAGTTGGCAGTTACGACCTGGCTGCAGCCATTGCCCGCGTCCAGCAAGCCCGCGCCACAGCCGTTATTGCTGGCGCCCCGCTGTTGCCCGAAGTGAAGTTCGCCAGCAGCGCCAACCGTGAAAAACTGCTGCGCGGCAAGGGTTACAGCCAATTGGACGCCACCGACAACAACAAGGCAGTGGACTCCTTCGACGCCAACCTGACGGCCAGCTACGAAGTGGACTTTTGGGGCGGCAAAGCCGCGGCCCGTGACAGCGCCTTGCACACGCTCAATGCCAGCGAGTTTGACCAGGCCACCGTCGAGCTGACCTTGCTCAGCGGCGTCGCCAGCAGCTACGTGCAAACCCTGGCCTATGACGAGCAACTGCGCATTGCGCGGCTCAACCTGACCAACGCCCAAAGCGTCTTGCACGTGGTCCAGACCCGCTATGACGCAGGCTCTGCCACGGCCCTTGAGCTGGCTCAGCAAAAAAGCCTGGTGGCTGCTCAACAACGGCAATTGCCACTGATGGCGCAACTGGCCCAGGAAGCCCGTATTACCCTCGCGGTCTTGTTGGGCGAACCCGTGCAACGCCTCACCTTGGGCGACACGGCATTTGCCCAATTGCAGTGGCCAGACATCGGCAGCGGGCTGCCCAGCGCACTGCTGAGCCGACGCCCCGACATTGCCAGCGCCGAGGCCAAACTGGCCGCGGCCTCAGCCGATATCACCGTCGCGCGTGCGGCCATGCTGCCCAGTCTGACCTTGAGCGCGACATTGGGCTCAGGCGCGGACCGCTTTGGCGACATGTTGCGCAGCCCTTTCTACAACCTGACGGCCGGGTTGGCCGCACCGATCTTCAACAACGGCCGCCTCAGCGCAGAACGCGACAAAACTGTGGCGCGTCAGCAGGAGCTATTGCAAACCTATCGCGGGAGCATCATCAGCGCCTTTGCCGACGTTGAAAAAGCCCTCAACAGCGCCAGCGGCCTGGACCAGCAACGGCAATGGCAAGACGAAGAACTGCAACAGGCGCAACAGGCCTTCGACATTGCCCAAAGCCGCTACAAAGCTGGCGCCGAAGTCATGCTGACCGTACTGGAAACCCAACGCACGCTGTACCAGGCACAAGACCAGCACGTGCAACTGCGCATGGCCCGCTTGCAAGCCAGCATCGCGTTATACAAAGCGTTGGGCGGGGGCTGGCAGGTGCAATAACAACCAAAAGATCGCGGTGTAGGAGCGAGCTTGCCTCGCGATCTTTTGATCTTCCCTGGGAGCTCACACGGGCTTAACCACCAAATGCCGCGCATACCACGGCCGACGCGGTACCCGGCGCAGCAAGTCGCCAATTTTCTTGTCATCGCCAAAGGTAATGCGCAGCGCGAGCTTCATGGTTTCCGGGTCCATCTCGACGCTTTTGCCCACACTTAACCCCGGTGTGGTGCTGCAACCGTGGGTGTCCGGGCCTAACCACGGGTCATCGATTTCAACCCAGCGCCCCGGCGCAAACCACGGCACACTGTTGACCTCCAGGCGCGTCAACTCGCCGGGATGAAAACGTTCGTGGGCACGAAACCAGTCCTCCAGACGATCATCGATCCAGCCATGAAACCGCCAAAACACCGGGTTGATGTGAGACGAAAACGGGTCCCCCAGAAAATCGTTTTCCGCCACGTACCAACGCGCCGCGAAGTCTGCCGGATCCCGCGCCAAGGGTACTGGCGCGCCGTTGGATGGGTCACGTGGCACCGACGCCCAGCGCATGTGCAACCAGTCATGCAGGCCCAGCTCTACCTCAGAGCCGAATTGACCCAAGGTCAGCGTCGACAGATAGCGCGGGTCCCGATAGCGTGACTCCCAGACTTCGAAGTTGCTGTGATACGTCTCGGCCTGTTTGATGTCACTCAGCCATTGGGTGTAGGTGTCATCGCCCTCTGCCAGCCAGGTCGGCGGCAAGGCGCTGCCATCATGGTTGTCGAAATAACGGGCAAACCCGGCACGGTCGCGTTCAAGCTCGGGCTGCGGCATCGGGAACGAAGGCCACGACGGCAAGTCCTGCATTGAGCGTGCAGCCCTCAGCATGTGCCGATGCATGAAAAAAAAGTCGACGCCCGACCCGTTACGGTCTTTGCGCGGGCCGCGCGCATCGCGCTCCTTGTCACGCTGACCGGGCTGCCAGCCAATACCGCGCAGTGCATTGCGCTTGTCCTCGGACAGCTCATGCCAAGTGTCACGCGAGGCATGCCACAGCTGGTGGAACAAACGATGCTCAGGCGACACCAGCCACTGCAACAATGTGGGGTTGAGCGGGATGCGTTGGCGGGCCTCAGGGAAGGTGCGCTTGAGCGCAACAAAACGGTTGTCTTGCTCGGGCAACGCCAGCGCTCGGTCCAGACGCTGCACGCGGCCACTCAAGGTGCCACTGCCAGCGTTACCGAACATGCCCCAGACCTCATCAAGACTGAAACTGAACTCGTAATCTGGCTGACCGTTGGCGGCGTCGCTGCGGGTCAGGCGCCAGTACATGTGCTTGGGGTCCAGCTCAACCAGGTCAGCCAAAATGCGATAGCGCGGCGTTTGCTCGCTGTGCAGCACCTGTGCCGTGTCCAGATAACCGCGCACCCCACGCCCACGCGGCGCAATATCCAGCCACACTTCAAGGTCATCCGCAGGCAAACCGTCCAGCCCGGCATCACGGCCAGTGAAACGGATCGTCCACAGTCCACGCAATTGATCGGCGATCTGCTGGCCCGCCGTGTCCGCCAAATCGACAGTTGCTTCACCGGGCGTAATCGGCTCATCGACCCGGGTCAGCTCGCGATGCCCAAAATACACCGCAGGCGCTGCTGCGCCGGTGATCGCCAAGCCAGCGATAAACCATCGTCGAGAAATCGTCATTGCACTACCTGTCCAAGCCTGAATGCAGGGGTTATCCAAGCTAGAACGTTTGCTCAACGATGAAATTTAACCCGCACGGGGATCATTCATTCATGCCTTGCGGTCAAGATTGCTTTGCGTGGGCTATGGTTTTTCCCACCGTTCAAGCCGTAGATACTCACCCCATTCTTACGACCACCCAGGAGTTATCCATGACAGTCCCAGCATTCGGCCTCGGCACCTTCCGCCTCAAAGTCCAAGTGGTTATTGATTCGGTTACCAACGCCCTTGAACTGGGCTACCGGGCAATCGACACGGCGCAAATTTATGAGAACGAAGCCGACGTCGGCCAGGCCATTGCCAACAGCGGCGTTGCGCGTGACGAGCTGTATATCACCAGCAAAATCTGGGTCAGCAACTTCGCTAAAGACAAGTTGATTCCAAGCCTCGAAGAGAGCCTGAAAAAACTGCGCACCGACCACCTGGACCTGACCCTGATTCACTGGCCTTCACCCAAACATGAAGTGCCGGTCGCAGAATTTATGGGTGCACTGCTACAAGCCAAGAAACAAGGCCTGACCAAGGCCATCGGTGTGTCCAACTTCACCATCGCGCTGATGAAAGAAGCGATTGCCGCGGTGGGTGCCGAGAACATCGCCACCAATCAGATCGAACTGCATCCGTACTTGCAGAACCGCAAAGTGGTGGAGTTCGCACAAAGCCACGGGATCCATATCACCTCATACATGACCCTGGCCTACGGCGAAGTGCTGAAAGATCCGGTGATTGTCAAAATTGCCACACGCCACAACGCCACCCCGGCACAAGTGACCCTGGCGTGGGCGATGCAACTGGGTTATTCGGTAATCCCGTCGTCAACCAAGCGCGCCAACCTTGAGAGCAACCTCAAGGCACAATCGGTCAAGCTGACCGCAGAAGACATGGCGCAGATTGCCCAGCTGGATCGCGGGCATCGCCTGACCAATCCGCAAAGCGTGGCGCCTGAGTGGGACTAAACGCTAAACACCTGTAGCCGCTGCCGCAGGCTGCGGCTACAGGGTCAATGCACACCAAAGCGCTGCAATTGCATTTCTTGCAAGCGGCTCAAGGTCCGGCGGAAAGCGAACTCCAGGTAGCCCTGGGTATACAACTGGTCCATCGGCACTTGCGCCTCAATACACAGCGGTACTTTGCGGTCGTAGCATTCGTCGACCAGCGCAATAAATCGCCGCACGCTGTCGTCATAGATCGACAACTGCGGCAGATCGCGATCCCCCGCCTCGACCTTCACCGGTCCATCTTCCGTACCACGGGCGATCTTGCCTTCGCGTTGCTCGGCACTCAGGCAAGGCACGTCGCTGAGCAAAATCACCGTGTATTGATCACAGATCTGCATAAATTCCGTGGCCGCCAACGGCTGCTCGCACAACTCATGAAAGCTGCACCACAACACTCCAGCACCAGCCCGCACAACGTTCACTGAGCGATGGCCTACAGCAATCGGAGCATCCGAAGTTTCCTGCCCTTTTGTCAGTTCCGTGAACACCTGCCCGATCACACTCGACTGATCCGCTGCTTTCACCCAATAACGTTGTTGCGCAATGCCGGGGTGCAGACGATGGTCTTCAGCGCCGTCCACCGAGACGACGTCCATGTGCTTGAGAATGGCGGTGATCGCGGGGGCAAAACGCTCTTTGTTGTGGCCGTGGCTATACAACTGTTCCGGTGGCAAGTTCGAGGTGCACACCAGCACCACGCCCTCGTCGAACATCACTTGAAACAACCGCCCAAGAATGATCGCGTCGCCAATGTCATTAACGAACAACTCGTCAAAACACAGCACTTTCAGTTCTTTGCCCAAGTCCTTGGCGATGATCTTGAGCGGGTCAGCGACGCCGGTTAGCTGAAACAGCCGTTGATGCACCCATTGCATAAAGTGATGGAAATGCTGACGCCGCGCCGGGACGCGCAAGCTTTCGTAGAACTGATCCATGAGCCAGGTCTTACCTCGCCCGACCGGCCCCCACAGGTACACGCCTTTGACCGAACGAGCCCCTGAGTGCAAGGCCTCGTGAGAGCGCTGCAACACCTGCACCGCCTGCCATTGCGCAGGATCCTGGACAAAACCTTGCTGTTCAACGGCCCGTTGCCAGGCACTGAGGGGGGACTCGACATTCATTGTTGGGTTTGGCTCCTGAATCAGACGCGGCAGTATGCCAGCAAGCTCAGGGTTTTTACTCAACTTCTAGCTGCACTTAACCCTGTAGGAGCGAGCTTGCTCGCGAGCTTTTAAAAGTCAAAAGATCGCGAGCAAGCTCGCTCCTACAAAAATGTGGTGGATCAAACGATTGTTACCGATCCTGCATAAGTGCATGGCCGCATTTGGTCTTTAACCTGCCCGGCAAAACCTTATGATTGAACCACCCCCTAGAAACAACATTGAAACAGGGCACGGTACTTCGTGGCAGACACACACTCAGTGGTCTGGCAACTTCTACCGCCATCCGGCACTTGAAGTCAGTTAGTCGTGATTGTTTTAAGGTCTTATTGAAAATGAAACGTTTGATCGCACTTGCTCTGATGGGTCTGTCTACTTTGGCGATGGCCGACGACCTTAAAGTTGCACAATCCCAACCTGCCGTTGAGCAATACACTTACGCCACCGACCTGGACATCGCCAAAGTCATTAACGTGTCGCCTGTCGCCGATGTGTGTGGAGTGGTTCCGGCAAAAATGACGTACGAAGACCATCAAGGTCAGCGTCACATCATCGAATACCGCGTGATGGGTAACGGTTGCACAAACGGCTAACACCCGCAGCAACCTCAGCCTCAGATCAGCCCCCGCTTGACGGGGGCTTTTTTATGGTTGGGCTCATTGCGATACGCCTCAGCAAACACCTCGGTTATCGACTTACGTGGTGAGCGTTTGATCAACGCTTTGACCTTGGCGCTCAAACGAAGCAGCTCGGCGCTGGGCTTGGCCCATTGCTCGGGCGGTAACGGCTCGGACCATTCACGCATCGCCTCGGGCAGCGCTTTGCGGCCGACCTTGGCGATGCGTCTTATCTCCCATTCCACCAAGTGGTTGGGCAGGGTCCATAACGTCATGACGTGGTAGACGTACCAAAAAAAGCCGTAGATCCAACCCACTTCTTTCTCCCGTATACGCCGATGCAAACTGGCGCGAGCATTGCGAAACGTGTGCAGGCCTTCATGGGGCGGGTCGCCGGGAGCCTGAAGTTCCAGCGGGTCCTGGATGGCGTGCAGATCGTTGAGTTCGTACTCCATGTAACCGCGCACAGCCTCCCAATTGGCAATCGCCAGTTGCAGAGCGCCACACTGGAATTCGACGCTGACCAACTCACCCTCATGCACAAAGCCCATGCCCATCCCGTAGTGGCGGGTGATGCCGTATTGGGTCGCGCTTTGGCCTTGAACGACCCAGGCAGACAGGGATTCCCAGGGGACGAACAGCGGTTGTGTGGCGCCGTCGGGCATAAAACAGACTTCACGGCGTTGACGGTTGAAGCGGGTGGGGATTACTTGGGTGAAGAGTTTGTGGGCTTGGAGCCAGACGTAAAAGCAAATGGCAGATGCAACTAGCCACAAATACGCTGAGTATTTCCAGGCCTCAACAAAGTAGTCCACTGAGAGTGCCCAACTTTCTTCCGCACCATACCCCAAAGCCAAACCAATAAACCAAAGCAATAACGGGAACCCGAAGGCACTAAAAAACGCTGCGTTAAATGGTGCCCCTAAAACAAGTTGATACGAAAAAACATTCGGCTCCCCTCCCCCAAAGTCCAAGTAAATATCGGTGTAATCACTGATATAGGGACAGCAAGGATCTGCCTCTGTGGGCAGCGGCAAAGGAGCCAAGTAGGTTTGTCGCCCGCCAACACAAAGCTCTATGTCACCCGCTTTTCTTGGGGAAGCTTCCACTGATTGTTGAGGTGATATCGACTTGGAAGTGGTCATTGCAAAAGCTCCAATGCCATGACATCAACCTCCAACAAAGGCATTTCCACGTTCGATGCGAAATGCTGCCTTGACGAGAGAAAGCGTCCGCTTTCAACAGGATTGAAACGAATACGGTAATTACGCCGAACCAATTGCCCCTCGTCATCTAACGACTGGAGCTCAAGCTCAATCAATAACTCCTCGGAAATATTGCCGATAGCACGCTCAGGGTTGCGTGGATAAGTCAGCTTGATCATCAAGGGGGCTGGCCCGCTCTGTTCTTTTTCGGGCGTGCTCACCATTCGATACACCCCTGCCTGCACCTGCTCGGTTACAACCTCGCGCTGCTCCATGGGAACACCCCGATCCCCACGAAGAAACGTTGTAATTCGCAGTGCGCCGATCTTAAGACCATGACTGGCCCGCCCGTCCAGCCTGCCTTGATAATCAGCCAGCGTCAGCCCCGGCAGGATCACGAAAATTTCACCCGGCTTGGCACCGGCCAGCATGCTTTGCCAAAACGGTTCATTATCTGAACGTTTGATTTCTACAAAAGGCGCCTGCTGCTGCAACGTCAAGTAATGCTGAAACTCTTGAAGGCTGAAATCCCTGCGCTTCTCAACATCCAGCCCCCACGGGGTGCTTTGCAGCCACTGATCATGGGCACTGGTGTTGTAGCGGTTATAAAGCCAAATGCCTGCCAGCTCCAGTATCGTAAATAAGCTACCTACCCAGCTGAAACGGAAAAAAACACCGCTAAGACGAGTTCCAGCAACCTCCCAAGCGACCTTACGAGCCTCACCTTTGGCAGCCACCAACACCCGAAGTCCAGCTTGAACGGTATTACCCAAACCATAAGCATTTGTAAGAACTAAACCTCCAGATGCAACCAGTGCAATTATTGCACCGCTTTGAGCACCTCGATTACCGCTACGTATAGCCGCGAGCCAGCTATCTCGATAAGAATTAAAACTAATGGCAGCAGCAACCAATCCAAAAATATAACTAAGCGCACCCAACCCAACATGCAACTTACCCATAGTAACTTGCAGTCTACTTAGCGAGTTTGTAACTAGTGCCTCACCAAGCTTTTTTGCCTGAGCACTTAAAGCTGTATCGAACACACCTTGCGCCGCCGCAAAACCAGCAGCACCGGTTGCAAATGCAGAGCTTATCAATGGTGTTAGTTGACGAGCATCATGTGAAACAGACAAAGTCTCTTTAACCACCTGCACCAAATTCACCGCCTGCGCCACAAACAGCAACATCGCCGCGCCATCTCCCAGCACGTTCATCACCGGCGCGCGCTGGACACCTTTGCGAAAGTTATCCATCAGCCCGGCCACTTGCCGTTTGCCTTCATTTGGGAAGATGACTGTCAGCCCTGCTTTGCCCTGCGTCGAACCGAAAATCCGTGCATGTTCATCCGGCAATTCCGGGATGGGGCTAAGGCTGGCTGCCAGCCGTCTTTGCTCCAGATCCAGCCGCTGGTTGTCGTATTGAATTTTCTCCAGCAGTTCCCGAGAGGTCTGAGATTTGTGCCCGTGTTGACGATTGGACTTAGCCCGTATCTGTTTTAGCAGGGCTATTTCCTGGCGCAATTCGAAGGTTTCACGCAGCGTTTCGCGTAACGCGGCTTGTTCTTGCGGGGTCGCAAAATGGAACGTCACGCCTTCGGTTTTGGCGGCCTGCACTATCCGCGATTTCAGGGCCACGGGCAGTTTGCGCAGCAGTTCTTCAACGTCGGGCATGGCGTTGTTTTTGAAGAATTCGTCAAAGTTGACCAGCACGTTTTCCAACCCGCGATTAAGCGCCGGGGTCAGGGTGTTGAGGGCGGCATTGGCCACTGAGCGGGTGCTGTCGGGGAGGTCGTCCAGTGCCGGTAAGCGGTTCTGTTCAATGCTGCGCAGGCGGGCCAGGAGTTCAGGGCTGTTGTTGAACAGGACCATGCCCGCGGCCAGCAAAAATGCGTAGTGCACCCACAGCGTGGTTTGGTCGCTGTAGGGCAAGGTGTAGTACAGCGGACGGCTGAATTGCGGGTTGCGCTCGCTGTACGCCAGCAGTTGTTCACAAGCGTCGTCGCTGCGGCAAATGTCTTTGAGGCAGGCATATTCAGTGGCAAACGCGTGCCCGGCGTGGCCGATGTCCATCGGGTCGAAGTACCAGCCCGCTTTATGAAATGCGCCCGAACACATCAGTTTGACCCGGTCGGCAGTGATGGCATCGAGCAGGTGGTTCCAGCGCGTCAGCCCGGCTCGATGGGCGAGTAATTCTCGGTCCATTGCTTCGCGGTCGATCAGTTCATTGACGCCGCGTTGGCCAAATTTTGCGCCGTACAGCAGGTCATCAACTTGATTGAATCGGTGCTTGCCCAGGGCAACCAGGGTTTCGAAATGTGTGTCGACAAAAGCCACCGGGGCGACCTGGAAATGTTCGCGGGTATAGAAACGACGGTCGACATCTTCTGCAGCGCTTCGAGCATTTGAGCCCATCGCAGTGCCTTTTAAGCGGTCCTCATTGGCCAGCATCTGCGCCCGTTGACGCAACACCTCCAACTCCGCTGGCACCGGGCTGCCCGCTGGCGGGGTCATCAAGCCACCTTTTTCGAGGTACTCAATAATCGCGGTATCGGTCACCCCGTGCTGCGGTTGAGCCATGCCCTGCAAATCATCCAGCAGTGCTTTGTGCGCCGGGTCCGTACTCTCACCGATCAGCGTTTTGACATCCAGCGCATTGAGCTGGCTAAGGGATTCGATGTAGCACGCCAGTACATAGTCGCGTTCGTTGTGGCCCGGTTTCGCCCCGCCATTGCTCCAGTCGTCGATCCAGCCAACCACGTGGTCCTGATAATTGGCCAGATCGCGCATCACCCCCAAGGTGTCTTCCAGCACCAGATACAGCGTGTCGTGCCGGTACTGTGGATGAATGCAGCCGGTGAGGCGATTCATGGAGGTTTGAGCAAAACGCGCGGGTTTTTCCCATAGGTAGGGCAAGCGCTCATGCTCGGGCAGCTCCGCGTCAAGCCGTTGTTGGGTGCTGCTGGTGTGCCCGGCCAGCGTGGTAGCAGGGTTCTGTTGCTCTGCCTCGATCCGCTCGATCGCGACTTCGGCCAGCCAATGCTCGGTCATATCCGGGGTCAGCAGATGGGGCCCGCCGGTGTCGCACTTGGCCTTGCTCAAGTCGACCGCTTGCATGAAGTGATTACGCTCGGACGTCGAGCTCAGCACTTGCTGGCACTTTTTCGCGGTCCACGGGACTTCGGAATACGTGACGTACAAGGTGCTGGTTTTGGCGTAAATCAGTCTCGGTTCGTGGATCGGTGCTTCACGGTCGTCGTCGAACACCGCCTGACCTTGCCACAGCATGGCGCTGACCAGACCGTCTTCAATACGGTACTCGGACAAGGTGCCGCTGCTGCCCTCAATCACGTACAACCAGCCATCACGCAACAGCCGGATACCCAACGGCCGTGCGTCGAGGCTGTAGGGCATGGCAACCTCGCTTGCGGGGTCGAGTGCCGGGTTGTCGACGATGGCGTAGCGCAGCGGGATCAACTGCACGGTGGTTTTCATCAGCGGGCAGGTGCCCATACTGTTTCGCGCATCGTCGCGGGAGAGGTTGACGTTGTTGGGGTTTTTGGGCCAGAACGGCTTTGACATCTTGGAGCCTCCAGCGAACGCAACGCTCGCCTACTAGATCCACACGAGATATCAAGCACCGTGCCAGAAACAAAACACCCCATATAAAACAAACGTTTGGCGCTAACCATCGGCCAAAACCACCACCGAAACTGGCTCAAACAGGTTAAAAGTGCGCAAAAAGCTGCTCAGTACTGCGCAAGAAGTTGCGCAGTTCGCTACAGCCCTTTATTTACGGGGCTTACAGCACGTTAACCCATGTAAAAACAGCGTTTAACTGCGCAAGTTTTTGCGCACTCGTAAAGCGCAGGTGTGTATTCAGAGTTAATCTCGATACAAATTAATGGCAAGGAGCCATTTACATGCACGTCCCGCCCACCTTGCAAACCCAGCGGTTGATCCTGCAGCCCTTGAGTCTGGCGGATGCTGATGCCATCCAGCAACGCTTCCCGCATTGGGAGGTGGTGCGCTACCTGAACGACGTTGTGCCGTGGCCGTACCCCGATGACGGCGCCCTCAGTTACCTGCGTGACGTCGCTCTGCCGGCCATGGCCCGCGGCGAAGAATGGCACTGGACACTGCGTTTGCGTACCCGGCCAGAAGAGGTCATTGGCAGTATCAGCTTGATGGATCACGTCGATAACCACCGGGGGTTCTGGTTGTCACCGCCCTGGCAAGGTCAAGGGCTGATGAGCGAAGCCTGCACTGTGGTGGACGCCTACTGGTTTGAGACGCTGGGCCGCGAAGTGATGCGCGTGCCCAAGGCCGCCCCCAACGCGGGCTCTCGGCGTATCTCGGAGCGTGGCGCAATGCGTCTGGTGAGCAGTCAAGAAGGCAGTTTTGTCGGTGGCAAATATGCTTGCGACTTATGGGAAATTACTCGCGAACAATGGCTCGCACATAGAGCCAGGCGCTAAAAACAAAGCCCGATCCGCACAGGCAGGATCGGGCTGCAAACACTCAGTGAGTGCCTGGACTGAAATCGGCGAGAATCAGTCTTTCTTCTCGGAGATTACTTTGCCTGTCGAGTCGAAAATGATTTCGTACTGAACACCATCAGCCGCTTTGATGCCTTCAGCTTTCCAGAGGCCATTGGCAGGGTTTTCCGCTTCAATTTTCTTGATCACGGTGTAACCGTTTTTGTTCTTCAGCACTTCAACGAGCTCTTTGGAGAACGCCCAGTTCGGATCCAGATTCGGCTGCGCCATCGCAACGCTGGAGCCTAGCAAAACAGCAGTCGTGAGCACAGCAGCAAAAGTTTTCTTCAACATGTTCTTAACTCCATTAATTGATGTTGCGTCTGGTACCAAGATGCCGAAGTAACCGTAGCAGAGAAAAACCTTGGCATCGCAATAAATGACATCCTTTTGACATGGCTCATGTTTTCGTTAGCACAAGCGCAGGGTTAGAATGCACCTCACCAAGGAGCGCACATGAGCGAAACACGCCTCACAGAAGCCGAATACGATGCCATCACCGAGGCCGCGGCTCAGTGGTGCATGCGCTTGCACGAGCCTGACTGTACTGACCAGGAACGCGCCGCTTTTTCTGTGTGGTTAAACGCTGATCCGCTGCACGCCTTTGAATATGAAGCAATGCTTGATATCTGGGACACCAGCGAGCATTTGCCACGGCCACAACCCACTGTCGCACAGGTCGTGCCCCTGCCCCGCAAGGCTCAGCGCCGCCCTTGGCAGCGTGTGGCCATAGCGGCCGCCATTGCCCTTGTCGCGGTGCCTGTGGCGGCCTACAGCGGCTGGCAGCTTGGTGTTATCCCCAGCGCCTATAAACGCCTTGAGGCAGGCAACAGCGTGGTCAACGCTACGTTGCCAGATGGCAGCCAGGTCGAACTCAACCTGGGCAGCCAACTGACCTACCTCAACTACAAAGATCAGCGCCAGGTCACTCTGAACAAGGGTGAGGCGTTTTTCAAAGTGAGCCACGATGTGACACACCCGTTTGTCGTTCAGGCGGCTGACGGGCGTATCCGGGTCACCGGCACCCAGTTCAATGTGTGGATGTACGAAGATCAGGTGCGGGTCACGCTGCTGGAAGGGTCAGTACTGGTCACCAGCAACAAGAACCTGAGTGGCGACGGCTTGCGCCTGGAACCCGGCATGCAGGCCAGCTACAAAGGCGGCGACTACGCGCCGCAAATCAGCCAGACCTATGCCAACGCCCCCGACTTGGCCTGGCGTAATGGCAAGTTGATTCTCGACAACCTGCCCCTGGCCGACGCCTTGCCCATGATCAACCGCTACCTGAGCACGCCGCTGTCACTGGCCGACACCGCCACTGGCCAGCTGCGGATTGGCGGGGTCTTCAACACTAAAGAGATCCCGAACCTGGTGGCGTCCTTGCCCAAGGTGTTGCCGGTGTATATGCGCGTCGATCAAAACGGCCAGCCGGTGATCAACGCCCTGCCTCGCGGCTAGAGCGCTGCAAAATTACAAATGGCCCCGAAGCGTGGTCAGCTCATACTGTGGATCGGCCTTGATCTGCGCCTCGGTGAAGGGCAAGCGCGGCCACTGCTTGTTTGAGAACGCCTCAGTTTGATCCCGTGAATGCTTTGAAGCCGGGTCGCTGGCGATCGAAAAAGCCAGCAAGCCCTGCGCCAGTGGGCCGTGCTCGTCGAAAGTCACGGTCTGCAAATAGCTGGTGCCGCTGACCACCTCACGTTTGCCGCCCTCGACCGGAACACTTTGCATGGCGTTATACACCCCCAGCGTGGCCGGGCCGCCGTGGATCGCAATCCGCTGACCTGCACTGTTGACCCCCTGGATGTCACCCCAGGTCATCTCCGGCGTTAAGCCCTGCTCCGCCACGGCTGCCGCTGACGTCTGCAGCGCGTGCTGCACGGCTTCGACCACGGCCGGTTGCTCCAGGTCCAGACCACGCGGGGTGTGCTGCGGGTCTGCCGGATTGAAGGGCACCCGCCACACATCCGGGACATCAAGCAACTGAGCCATGATGTTCTGAAAGTGCACCAACCCCATCCCGCTGTTGAGATTCGCCTGCTGATCCCACGCCTTGAGACTGGCACACACTGGGCCTTGCCGGGCTTCACACACGGTCAGCAGGTCGGGCATGACTTGCCCCGCCAGGTACACCCGGTCGTCCATCACCATGCCTTGCAAATCTGCGACGCTGACACGCCCCGGCTGACTCAAGCGTTGCAGGGCAAAACGCGCACGCGGCCCCAGCGGTTGGCCGTCCTGGCTGATAAGCGGTGAAAACCCGCTCAGCGGCGCGTTGGGGTTGGCCATCCAGGCCGAGTCGTTGGAGTGCTGCACATAATCGTTACGGCGCAATTGCGGCAACTGGCTGGCCGGGTAAATACCTGGCTGCGCCGCGCTCGGGTCAATCGTCCAGTCGCAGGCACTGCGGCTGCCATCGAGCAAAATCATTTCAAGGCCCGCACGCGGGTCACTGCACGCCGCCAGCTTGGCCTTGTCCACATAGGGCACCACCGACACGTTCATGTACAACGCCTGCCCTTGATCATCTACCGCCAGGGTGTTGACCCACGGAATCCCTTGCAGGGTGTTTACCGATGTCTGCAGGGCATCGAGGTTGCGCGCCTGATTCATCGCGTACCACTGCTGCAAGACCCGGTCATTGTTCAGGTTGGCATCACGCAGGCTGAATGCCACGTGGTTATCCCAATCGAGCTTGCCCGGCCATTGCACCACCGGCCCGAATACCGAGCTGTAGAGGGTTCGCGACACCGGCACCAGGCTGCCATCGGCCTGCTTGACGTTGACCGTCAGGGTTTGTTTGTCCAGCGCTCGCGACTGACCGTCGAGCAGGTAGCGCGTCGGGTCTTTGGGGTCGAGTTCAAGTCGATACAAGGTGAAGTGCCTGGACGTATCCACCGTATGGGTCCAGGCCACGTTCGCATTGAAGCCGATGTTGATCATCGGCAAGCCCGGGAGAGCCGCACCCATCACATCCAGCTTGCCGGGGATGGTCAAGTGCATCTGATAAAAACGCATGCCGCCCACCCACGGGAAATGCGGGTTAGCCAGCAATATTGCATGGCCGGTTTGCGAGCGTTCGCTGCCAATGGCAACCGCATTGCTGCCGCGATCCAGGTCAAAACGCTGCATCCGCTCGTTCGCCACAACAAACCGCTCAGCCCCCGGATTGTGAGTTGCCGCGTGCGAGGCTGTGAGCGGTGGCGCAGCGGCCACCAACGCTTCCCCGAACTGGCCGGCACCGCCTTCAACCAGCAAGCGACGGGTCAACTTGACCACATCGGCCGTGGTGATCGGCCTTACCGAAGGGTTGTCACATTGCTCGGGCAGACCTTTGCGTTCGCCGAGTTGACGGTTGTAACCGGCCACATAGCCTTCGATCAGGTCACGTACTTCCGGCGTTTGCGCTTGCCAAAAAGCAGCCACGGCCTGTGGGGTATTGAGCCAGGTAAAAAACAGGTCGCTGGAGAGGTTATCGCGCTCTTCGAGGGTCATCTGCTCTGGGCCAAAGTACCTCGAACGCTCGCCGTTGACGGTCACCACTTCATTGGCCAGCAAGCACAGATTGTCCTGCGCATAGGCATAGCCGATGCCATAGCCCAACCCGCGCTCATCGGCCGCGCGAATATGCGGCACCCCAAACGTGGTGCGACGAATCTCGGCACTCACCTCGCTGGCGGGTGTCTGAGCCCATGCGGACACACTCAGGCTCAGGCATAACGCAGCACAACACGACTTGCTCAGCGGCTTGGAAATACTCACGCGGACTCCTGCTCGATCAGTACAAAAGGCCCGGCTGCGTCATCGATTGAAAACCGCGGGCCGGGAACAGCCTGTACAAGAAACGAAGCAGGTTAAAAAAAATTAATAATCGCCTAAAACCCCCGGCCACACGGGATCGAATCGCGATTGAGAATAATTCACGGCAAAATTTCTACATTTTGATGTTCATGATTTACGCCGCTCATTCGTCTAGTTAAGTAAGAGCGCTTTTTTATTTTCCTGATCAGGCTCTGAAAGGAGTTTTTGCATGCAGAACCCGCAATTGCCAACGGATGGCAACCCACAGCGTCGCAATACCGCTTTTCAGCCTGACCCAGGCCTGCTGGAAGCGCTTGCGCCTTTGCAAGGTAATGAACGGATCCGCCAGCTACTCAAATGCTTCGGACTGCGAACCAGTCTGGTGCGGCTCAAGGTCATCGATGCCTTGCTGACTGCCGCCGGTAACGACCGCAGGCTGGGGGTGCGAGGCATGCACAGCCACTTGCTGGCGCTGGATATCCCGCTGTCGTTTCTGAGTGTGCGTGAAGTGCTCAAGCGCTTATGCAGCGAAGGCGTGGTGGTCCTCAACAGCGACAAGAGCTACAGCCTGCATCCACAGGCTGAAGCCGTGCTGATGGGTAAAATCGAGGCTTAAAGCTTGGTCTTGCGGCGCATCACACCGTTGATCACCACCACAACCACAGCCACGCCAATGGCGATGTACTGGAAGGTTTTTTCGGTGATCACGCCGGTGTTTTGCAGATACGACAGACCAAACATGATGCCCAGCACCACCAGAGCGATCAAAATCGAGTACACCAATCGTTGCTTAGGAGTCATTACCTGTTCCTGAAAAATAATGTGAATTGCCGGAGATGAATTGAAACAAACAGGGTCTCATCTTACAGCCGAGGAAGCTTTTTAGCTGCCACCGGCTCAACCCTGAGGATTTACAGATGTTACGTCGTGTCATTCGGCTGGTTCCGCTGTTGCTCATCCTGGCCATGAGCGGGTGCGTATTTTTCCCTGACCATGGATGGCATCACGATCACCGCTATTACGGTGGTGGCCCTGGGTATTACCAGCGTTAAGCCTGTACGCCTCGCGATCTTATAAACGGTCAAAAGATCGCGAGGCAAGCTCGCTCCTACAGACGTTTACCGTTTAAAACCGCTGTCGGGCCGGCTGCACAGGTCTACCAGCCAGTCGACAAACACCCGCACCCGCGGTGACAGTTGCCGATGCGGCGGATACAACGCCGTCAACGCCAGACGCGGCGGCAAGCAATCACTTAGTACCTCCTGCAAGCTCCCTTCCCGCACCTGTTGCGCCACGTGATAGCGCGGCGTTTGCACCAATCCATAGCCGGCCACGCACGCAGCCAGGTAGCCCTCGGCACTGTTGACCGAGACTTGCTTGGGCAGGTTGATCAAACGGACGTCATCGCCAAGCTGAAACTCCAGCCCATAGCGCTTGCCCGAGGCGCTGGAAAAATACTCAATCATGCGATGCCCGTTCAAGTCGTCCAGCGATTGCGGCACGCCATGGGCTCGCAAATAATCCGGGCTGGCGCAGGTCATCTGGTCCATCTGCACCAAAGGTCGCGCCACCAGTGAATCGTCGACAGTCAGGCCGCCGCGGATCACGCAATCCACGCCTTCGCGAATCAGGTCGACGGGCCGATCATTAAGACCGATTTCCAAATCAATCTGCGGGTAACGCCCGGTAAATTCCGGCAGCGCCGGGAACACCACCAGGCGCCCGACGGCTGCTGGCATCTCAACCCGCAAGGTGCCCTTGGGCTGGCTGCCCCGGAACAATCCCTCGGACTCTTCAAGGTCCGCCAACAACCGCACACACCGCTGATAATACGCAGCGCCATCGAGGGTGGGGCTCACTTGCCGAGTGGTGCGATGCAACAGCTGCACCCCCACATGCGCTTCCAGTTGCTTGATCAATACCGTTACCGATGCCCGGGGCATTTGCAGGCTATCTGCGGCCTTGGCAAAACCACCCAGCTCGACGATACGGGTGAACACCAGCATCGCGTTAAATCGGTCCATGCCTCACCCCTATTATTTAGAAAATACGAACAGTGATAGCGTTTCTACCCGGTTTATCCGCTACGTGTCGAGGTAAACAATAGCGCCACCCCCACTCAGGAGCACCTCACATGCACACTCGCCAACTCGGTAACAACGGCCCGCACGTCAGCGCGATCGGTTTAGGTTGCATGGGCATGACTGACTTCTACACCACCGGTAGCGATACCCGTGAAGCCGTGGCCACCTTGCACCGCGCGCTGGAGTTGGGCATCAACCTGCTCGACACCGCCGACATGTACGGCCCGCACACCAACGAAGAACTCATAGGCCAGGCGATCCGTGGCAAACGCGACCAGGTATTTCTCGCCACTAAATTCGGCATTGTGCGCGATCCAGCCAACCCGTCGGCCCGTGGTATCAGCGGGCATCCCGACTACATTAAGGCATCTGTAGAAGGCAGCCTGAAACGTCTTGGGGTCGACACCCTCGACCTGTACTACCAACACCGCATGGACCCGAGCGTGCCGATTGAAGAGACCGTGGGTGCGATGGCGGATCTGGTCAAGGCAGGCAAGGTTCGTTATCTGGGCCTGAGCGAAGCCTCGGCGGCCACCCTTTAGCGTGCACACAAAGTGCACCCCATCAGCGCACTGCAAAGTGAGTACTCGCTGTGGAGCCGTGACCAGGAAGAAAACGGCTGCCTGGCCACCTGTGAGCGCCTGGGCATTGCCTTCGTGCCTTACAGCCCGCTGGGGCGAGGCTTTTTGACCGGTGCCCTGAAAAGCCCGGATGACTTCGCCGCAGACGACTTCCGACGCACCAATCCGCGCTTTCAAGGTGATAACTTCGGCAAAAACCTGCGGCTGGTGGAGCAAGTACAAACGCTGGCCGCCGACAAAGGTGTCACCGCCGGGCAATTGGCCTTGGCTTGGGTATTGGCACAGGGCGACTACCTGATCCCGATTCCGGGCACCAAGCAACGCAAATATCTGGAAGAAAACGTTGCCGCGCTGGACGTCAAGCTGAGTTCAAGCGAATGGGCCGCCCTGGCCGCCATCTTCCCGGCGGGCGCGGTGTCGGGTTTGCGTTATGGCGAAGAGTCGATGAAGCATTTGAATCGCTGAAACAGCACGGCGTAAACCGCGTAGTCGCTGACGAGGCACGAAGGCTGCGATACGGGCCGCAGGACCGCCGTCCAGGGTCGCTTCGCAACCCATCGCAGCCTTCGTACCTCGTCAGCGACTACCTGGAATTATTTTTGCTCTAGAAATCCCGTTTGTAGAAAACATCCAGCGAACTGGCCAGGCCGCTGGCCACTTCGACGTACACCCGCTTGCTCAGTTTGTAACGCAAAGCAATGGTGCTGGCCGGCTCAAACACGCCATACCCGTAACGCACGCTCAGGCGCTCGTTGATCTTGCCACTGGCCACCAAAGCGGTGTTGTCGCCGCTGCCTTCGGTATCCAGTTCGAAATCCTTGAGCCCAAGGTGGTTGGCCAAACTGGTGGTCACGCCCGAGCTGCCCATCAAACCCAACCCCAACGCCGCTTGCGCGAGCATGTTGTCGTCTTCCCCGGTTCCGGTCAGTGGACGCCCCAGAATCAGGTAAGACAACGCCTGCTCCTGGCTCATGGCCGGCTCGGAGAAGATCTGCGTGGTCGGCTGCTCTGCGCTGCCGGTAAGGCGAATCCCGGCAATCACGTCATCAGTCTGGCGCACCGCTTCGATGTCCAGGTAAGGCTGAGAAATCGGCCCGGCAAACAATAGGCGAGCCCGGCGGATGGTCAGTTTCTGGCCATAGGCCCGGTAGCGGCCATTGATCAGGCGCAGTTCGCCGCGGGTGTCCAGGTTGTTGCCGATATGAAACTGCCCCGCCAGATCGGCGTTCAGCCCAAAACCGGAGAACGTCAGCAACTCCTGGCCCACCACCACGTTGATGTCCATGTCGACCACCATCGGTGGCGACGCGGACTCATCGCCGGTGTCTTGCCCGACGATCACCGTGTCATCCGACACCTTGACCGTTGAAGGCGGCAACTCGCGCACGGTGATTTCACCTTTAGGGATATTCACCGTGCCCGCGATCAACAAGGTGTTGTCCGGCTTGAGGGAGATTCTCAGGTCCGGGGCAACGTCCAGTTTGGCGTAGGGTTCAACGGTGACCGGCAAGTGGTTGCCCTTGAGCAAGACATTCACGGCCATCGTCTGGCCCCAGGCGACATTCCCGGTAATCGTGCCCTGCCCTTGCTTGCCGCTGGTCCAACCACCGTCCAACTGCATGGCTTCACCCATGATGTGGGCCTTGAGCTGCAGGTTTTCGAAGCTGGTCGGCAGCTCGGGGCCGGAGATCTCGCCGCCCGTCAGCGACACATCACCGGTGATGTACGGCGCGACCAGCGCCCCCGAAATCGACCCGGAACCGTTCAACTGGCCGGTGAGTTTTTCAACCATCGGGGCGAACGGCCGCACCACCGAGACGTCCAGGCCGGTCAGGCGGAAATCGCCGGTGATCGGCTTGTTTTTAGGCAGCGGGTTGATCCGCGCCGACAACATCACCTGCCCGAGTTTTCCGCCATCAAAGTCGAACTTTGCATCAACCCGGTTCGGGTTGAGGTTGCTGGTCAACTTGAACGCCTGATACGGGAAATCAACCCACTGGCCTTTATCCTTGATACGCAAGGTGCCACCGCTGGCATCCACCACCACCTGGCCTTTAGGCCCGCTGGCGGGTAAATCGAGGATCAGGTCGGCATTCAACTGGCCTTGCCACTGGAAGTCTTTGGGGAACCATTCGGCGAGACTGTCGAGCGGGAACTGCTTGAGGTGCATGCGCAGCTTAGGATCGGGCATCAAACGCTGTTCTTCACCGCACAAGCTGGCCGGGCCAGAGGTCAGGCACAGCGCACCGAGATTGATCCGGCCATCAGCCAAACGCTCAAGCCGCGCCGGGTTTTGCAGGGTCCATTGCTGCGGGCCGTACTTGATGTCAGCGCTGAGCAGGCGCCCACGCCAGTTGTCCTTGTCGAGGCCGCCGTCCAGTGCCAGAGCGAGTTGCAACATCGGCCCCTGCAAGGCCAATTGCAGTTGCTGGCGCTTGATGTCACCGCTGCCCGTGGCCGTCAGCACACCAAACGGCGTATCACCGGCCTTGATCCCGCTGCCTTTAAGCTCGAAGCGACCGCGCTGGGATTTATCCAGGCTGGCATCCAGCGTGAGGCTTTGCAGATGGTTATCGGCAAAGGCCACTTGCTGACCTTGCAAAGTGACTTTGCCTTGCGGCGCCTGAAGCGTACCCGCCACGTCTACCCGGCCCTTAATCTGGCCGCGCAGTTCTGGCCACAGTTGGGCCAGACGCGGCAGGTTCAAATCAAGTTGTGCCTTGATTTGCTGCTGCAGGCTGGCGGTGCCATTAATCCGGTTATCACCCAGGCGAATGTCCAGAGCGCTGACGGTCCAGGCGTCGCCCTCACCGGTGGCTTTGGCCTGGAGCATCGCAGCCTGGCCACGCAGGCGCCCTTTGAGGTCGAGGTTAGCGTCCAGTTTGAGTTGCTCGTTTTTGAACTCGCCGGTGCTGCGCAGCGGACCCGCCAGGGTGCCCGGCAGTTCAGCCACCCAGTACGCCGGGTTGATCGCGCTCAAGTCCAGCGCCGTATCCCACGCTACGCCATCGGCAAACTGCACATTGACGTGGCCCCGGGCTTTGCCCTGCCCCGCCACCAGCTCCAATTGCGGCATGAAGATTTTTTCGAGGTCGCCACTGAACGGGCTGCTGACGCTGAAGGCACCCGCAGGCCCGGTTAGGTCGGCCTTGAGGTTGCCCAGGTACTTGCCGTCGGTATAAGAAACTTCGCCATTGAGAGTGCGCAAATCCACGTCTGGCTTGGCAATGACCGGGTACAGGTTGTGCCAGGGGAAGTCCAGCCAGTCGACCTTGGCCTCGGCACTCAAACCTGAATGCCAATCCACCTGACCCGACAGTTTCAAATGTTGCTTGTCGTTGGCGGTCAGGTCGAGGGTGCTGACTTGTGCGCCCTTGGCGTCAACCCGGCCCTTGAGCAAGAGACTCACCGGGGCTTGCTCGGCAGGCAAACTGGCGCTGCCTTCAAGTTCATAACCGCCTGTGAGGTCGCCTTTGGCCGACAATGCCAACTGATTCAGCTGCAAGGTGTCTGGCAGTTCGCTGCTGGGTTTGAACTGGGCAGAGGTTATGGTGACGTGCGCGGGCAGATTCTCGGCCAGCGGCTCCAGGGCGCCGCTCAAGTGAGCGTCCAGGTAGCCTGTACTGTCAGCGACCAGATTGATCGAGCTGCGCACATGGCCGTCAACCTTCAGCGCCAGCGCCCAAGGCTTGTTGTCTTGCTGCGGCAGATTGACCGTACCCTGCAAGGTCACCGGCCAGTCACCCACAGGTTGCAACAGGCCCGACAGCTCGACGTTCAGGTCTTCACGCTCAATGCGCGCCGAGTCGATCTGCAGCCCTTGGGCTGTCCACTTGGCGGCAATCTGTACGCCTTTAAGTTGCTCAACACCGTCAAACACGATGCTGCCCACTTTCACCACCCCGACTTCGATCGCCACGGGCAGTTTCAGATCAGGCAACTCAATCGGCCCGCTGCTGCTGTCTTTTTCACTCGGGGCAAATTGCAGGTTGACCTTGTCGGCCTGCAACTGATCGATGCACAAGGTCATGCGCATCAGGCACGAAGGCGACCAGGCGAAAATCGGCCGACTCACTTCGACACGATCAGCCCCTTGCTCCCACACCAATTGATCGGCGCTCCATTGCGCGCCCAAGCGGCCAGCAAAGTTGTCAATGTGCAAGCCGGGTACTTGCGCCAGCGCCCAGCGGCTACCCGCTTGCGTGCCCAAAATGGCAGCGACGCTGACAACCACCAGCAGCACTAACGCCAACAGCACCAAACCCGCTATTTTCAAACCACGAATCACAGTTCTGGCCCCATCGAGAAGTGCAAACGAACGCCGCCATCGTCATCCAGCGCATGGGCCAGGTCGAGACGGATGGGGCCTACAGGCGAGATCCAGCGGATGCCCACCCCGACCCCGGTTTTCAAGCTGGGGAAGTCGAGGGTCTTGAAGGCATTACCTTTGTCGACAAACGCCGCCCAGCGCCATTTTTCGGCAAATTGATACTGGTACTCGACACTCCCGGCCAGCAGGTAGCGCCCACCGATACGGTCACCGTCGGAGTTCTTGGGTGACAGGCTCTGGTAGTCATAACCGCGCACGCTCTGGTCACCACCGGCAAAAAAGCGCAATGACGGCGGGATGGATTTGTAGCCATTGGTGGCGCTGCCGCCAAACTCGATACGGCCCAGAAAACGGTGCTTGTCCCACAAGGTTTTCAGCGCCTTGAACTGGATATCGCCGTGCAGCAGGTTGGTGTCTGACATCAACCCTTGCTTGGCCACTTGGGTGCTCAGGTTGACGCTGTAACCGTGGCTGGGGTCAATCCGGTTATCGCTGCGCAAGACCGCGTAGGACAGGCCCGGCATCAACAAAGTGCTCAGGCCCGAGTCATCGCCCAGGCGATATTCTTCGTGCTGCCATCTCAGCGAAACAATCCGCGTCCAGCCGTTGTCCAGTTTGCTGTGCCACTCAGGGCCGACCGTGAGCAATTTACTCAAGGTGTCGGTGTTGGCAATTTCTTCGTACTGATAACCGGCGGCAAAACGCAGTTTGTCAGTCAATGGCGGATCGAGCGGAATGTCGTACCAGGCCCCGATATTTTGCTTGGGCTGGGAGATTTCAGATTCAAACCCGTAGCTGTCGCCCCGAGGGTTGTCCCAATGGCGGGTCCAGCTGGCTTTGCCGCGCGGGCCGGTGTCGGTTGAGTACCCAAGGCCCAGGGTCATGGTGCGTGGCTTGCGGGTATCGAGGTCTACATCCACCGGGATCACTTGCCCCACCGCCGTACTCGGCGCGGCATCAACGCGCACGGTTTCAAAGTAACCGCTCGATTGCAGATTCTGGTTTAACTCGGCGATCAGCTCAGAGTCATAAGGGGTGTTGGGCTTGAAGGGCACCAGACGGTCGAGCAAGGTCTGGTCAAACGGTGCGTCACCGGCAAAAGTGACTTTGCCCAGCAGGAAACGCGGGCCGCTTTCGTACACAAGGTTGATATCGGCATACCCGCCTTTGGGGTCGACCAGCAGTTCGTGTTTGAGGAACTTGCCGTTAAAAAAACCGTAGCGCAGCGCGCGGTTGAGGATCATGCGCTTGGCGTCTTCGTAGTTGCCCTGATTGAGCACGGCGCCAGGTTTGAGGTCATCACTGACCGGAATTTCAAAGGCTTTGAGCGAGGCCGCAGGGCCTTCAACGCGCACGGTCACGTTGCGCAGGTGCACGGGCTCGCCGGGGTCGATGTGCAACACCAGGCGCGGCGGGTCACCCTCTGGCACATCGGCTTCGATCTTGGGTTGGTAATAGCCCAAGGCCTGTAACGCTTTAAGGGCCTGCTCCTCGGCACCCCGCTTGAAACGCAATAAAGCCGCCTCGTCGCGATCGCCAAGGCTGCCTATATAACCTTCCACGTTGGCCTTGAGGGCATCGTTTGCCGGTTTGACCTTCACCACCAGCTCGCTTTGGGCATACGCCGCAAAGCTGCTGATCAGCAGGACAACACCACTGGTAAATCTTCCTGGAAACTTCATAGGCGCGGATGCTATCACGGGCTGAGGGGGTCATAGAGCGCGCCAATGGGCAAAAAGTTGCCCTTAAGCCGTTGCTGCTTGTAACACCTGTGGATTGGCGTGGAAGAAAACATGCTCAACGATGGGCCCCAAGGGCACTTCACCAATTTCGACATAACCATGACGCTTATAAAACTCCTGGTAACGCGGGTTGCTGCTGTCGAGGACGACACCTTCTGAATGTTCGTCCACGGCGCACCAGTTATGTACCGCTTCCAGCAACTGTTCGCCATAAGAAAAGTCTTGAAAATCAGGATGAATGGCCAACAACGGCAGCATATGCACCGCATCACCCGGCACGCAGGCCAAAACCGCCTGATGATATTCAAGGTAGCGCCGCGTACCGCGCAAGCCCGCCGTCAGCACCATGCGCAGTTGCCACGCCCAACTCTCAGTAATGCCCAGACGCCGTTGCGGCGGAGCAATCAGGGCAACACCGATCAGACGGTCATCCACCAGCAACCCCAAGGCGGGTAACTGCTGGAAAAAATGTTGTTTGACCAGCGCCCGAACCGTGGCCCGCACCCGCTGCGCGTAGCCCTTGCGATGGGCTTCAAACACATAACGGAAGGTCGGGTCATGCATATACGCCTCATACAGCAAGGCGCGGGTTTCTTTGGAGTAACCGCTGTCGAGCTGGCGGATCTGGCAAGTGGCATTCAACGTTTGCGTCATGACGGTCAATCTCCCTGGCGTCGCTTGGGTTGCGGCACTTCTCGAGAGTACGAGCTCGCGAGGGCCGCAACAGTTCCATCTGCTTGGATGCTTCCTACGTTAGCAGTCCATTTGCCCCACTGCACGCTGGCCGCTAACATCGCAGTTTTCCTCAGGACTGCCCGCCCATGAAAATCGTTTCTTTCAACATCAATGGCCTGCGCGCTCGGCCGCATCAGCTGGCAGCGCTGATCGAAAAACACCAGCCGGACGTGATTGGCCTGCAAGAAACCAAAGTCAGCGACGAGCAATTCCCCTTCGCCGATATCGAAGCATTGGGCTACCACGTGCACTTTCACGGGCAAAAGGGCCACTACGGGGTTGCCTTGTTGTCACGCCAGCCCGCGCTGGAGCTGCACAAGGGCTTTGCCAGCGACGAAGAAGACGCGCAACGACGCTTTATCTGGGGCACCTACGCTGACGACAATGGCCAGCCAGTGACCATCATGAACGGCTATTTCCCACAGGGCGAAAGCCGCGATCACCCGACAAAATTCCCGGCCAAGCAGCGTTTCTACAGCGACCTGCAACAGTTGCTGGAAGGCCAGTTCAGCAACGAACAGCCGCTGGTTGTAATGGGTGACGTCAACATCTCCCCGCAAGACTGCGACATTGGCATTGGCCCGGACAACGCCAAACGCTGGCTGAAAACCGGCAAGTGCAGCTTTCTGCCGGAAGAGCGCGAGTGGTTTGAGCGCCTTAAAAACTGGGGCCTGGTGGACAGCTTCCGTTACCTGCACCCCGAGGTGGCGGATCGCTTCAGTTGGTTCGACTACCGCAGCCGCGGCTTTGAAGACGAGCCTAAACGTGGTCTGCGCATTGACGTGATTCTGGCCTCTCAGGCGCTGGTACCGCGCATCAAGGCCGCTGGCGTCGATTACGACCTGCGCGCCATGGAAAAACCGTCTGACCACGCACCGATCTGGCTCGAACTGAAATGATCTAAATTTGTAGGAGCGAGCTTGCCTCGCGATCTTTTAAAGGTTCAAAAGATCGCGAGGCAAGAAGGTGTGCGTAACTGTATTGAAACGTTTCTGACTTAAATTGCTGGCAATTCTATGGCTCCAGGAAGGTGCCCGCTGATGTTGCGCTTTAAGTCACTGATCCTGCTGTGTGTAATCACCCCCCTGGCCTTTGCCCGGCCTGCGGCGGATTTGCACATCCAGGGTTCTAACACCATCGGGGCCAATCTCGGCCCGGCATTGGTGACGGCCATGCTGATCGAGCAAGGTTTTCATGATGTTCACAGCATCCCGGTCATACCCCCCAACGAATACAGCATTGTTGCCACCAAAACCTTGGGCCAGCAGGTCCGTGTCGATGTGTCCGCACACGGCTCCGGCACCGGTTTTAGTGCGCTCAAGGCAGGGCAAGCCGACATGGTGGCCTCGTCGCGGCCGATCAAGGACCGCGAACTGGTCGAACTAGAGGCCCTCGGCGATCTGAAAAGCCCCGAGGCCGAGCAAGTCATCGCCATCGATGGCCTGGCAATTATTGTGCACCCGCATAACCCGCTGAAAAAACTCAACACCGAGCAACTGGCCAAAGTGTTCAACGGCGACATCACCACGTGGGAAGCGCTGGGCGGCGTGGGCGGTTCGATTAATTTGTATGTCCGGGATGATCAGTCCGGCACCTGGGATACCTTTAAAGAATTGGTCCTGAGCCGCGCCGGTCGGCCGCTGAGCAGCACGGCCCAGCGTTTCGAGTCCAGTGAAGCGCTGTCCGATGCGGTGAGCAAAGACCCCCACGCCATTGGCTTTATCGGCCTGCCCTACGTGCGCGAAGCGAAATCCCTGGCCATTGTGGATGGCGCGTCGCAGCCCATGCTGCCGCTCAACAGCTTGATCGCCAGCGAAGATTACCCCCTGTCGCGACGCCTGTTTTTTTACCTGCCGCCCACCACCCAAAACTCGCTGGCCAAGGCGCTGGTGGCGTTTACCCAAAGTGCCCAAGGCCAGGCCATCGTCGCGCAAAACGGTTTTATTGCCCAAACCGTGCAGGCCAGCCACGTGCAGCCCGGTGCCCACATGCCCGAGGAATACCTGGAACTGACCCGTGAGGCCCAGCGCCTGTCGGTCAATTTTCGCTTTGAAGAAGGCAGCGCCACCCTCGACAACAAGGCGCGTCAGGATCTGCTGCGCGTCGTCGACTATTTAAAAACCCACAACAAACTCAACAAACAAGTGACGCTGGTGGGGTTTGGGGACGCCAAGGATGACCCGGAACGCGCACAACTGTTGTCAAAGCTCAGGGCAATGACGGTGCGCCGCGAACTGGTCAAAAGTGGCTTGGTGCTGCGTGAGATTCGCGGCTGCGGTGCGCAAATGCCGGTGGCGGCCAACACCGAAGATGAAGGCCGCCTGAAGAATCGCCGGGTTGAAGTGTGGGTATATTAACCCGGTGATTGTGCGTACTTGTCCAACTCGAATTTGCCAACCGCCGCCCGGTGCACTTCATCCGGGCCGTCTGCCAAGCGCAAGGTACGCTGCATGGCGTACATATAAGCCAGCGGGAAATCCTGCGAAACCCCTGCCCCGCCATGAATCTGGATCGCCCGGTCGATCACCTTCAACGCGACGTTGGGGGCAATTACCTTGATTTGCGCGATCTCGCTTTTCGCGACCTTGTTACCCACGGTGTCCATCATGTACGCCGCTTTCAAGGTGAGCAGGCGCGCCATGTCGATTTCCATTCGCGAGTCAGCGATTTTGTCGATATTGCCACCCAAACGCGCCAGCGGTTTACCAAACGCCGTGCGTTGCAGCGAGCGCTGACACATCAGTTCCAGCGCTCGCTCGGCCATGCCGATTGAGCGCATACAGTGATGGATGCGGCCAGGGCCAAGGCGGCCCTGAGCAATTTCAAAACCCCGGCCTTCGCCCAGCAGGACGTTTTCGTACGGTACACGCACGTTCTCGAACAGCACCTCGGCGTGACCGTGGGGCGCATCGTCGTAACCGAACACCGGCAACGGGCGGACAATCTTCACGCCGGGGGTATCGACCGGGACCAGGATCATCGAGTGCTGTTGATGGCGGGCATTCTCAGGGTTGCTGAGGCCCATGAAGATCATGATTTTGCAGCGCGGATCGCAGGCCCCGGACGTCCACCATTTACGGCCATTGATTACCCACTCATCGCCGTCACGCACGGCACGGGCCTCCATGTTAGTGGCATCGGACGAGGCCACCTCCGGCTCGGTCATGGCGAACGCCGAGCGAATCTCGCCGCGCAATAGCGGCTCCAGCCATTGCTGTTTTTGCTGTGCATTGGCGTAACGTACCAGCACCTCCATGTTGCCGGTGTCCGGTGCAGAGCAGTTGAACGGCTCCGAGCCGAGCATCGACCGGCCCATGATCTCGGCCAAGGGCGCGTATTCCAGATTGGTCAGCCCGGCGCCGAGTTCCGACTCCGGCAAAAACAGGTTCCACAGGCCTTCTGCCTGGGCCTTGCGCTTGAGCTCTTCCATGATTGCCGTCGGCTGCCAGCGATCGCCTTGTGCCACCTGCTGATCGAAAATCGCCTCGGCCGGATAGACATAAGCCTCCATAAACGCCGTGACGCGTTCGCGCAAAGCCTGAACTTTCGGTGAGTATGCGAAATCCATGGGTGGCTACCTTTTACCGTGAATGTGTATAGACGTTGCCGTGATGCTAGATCAGCCCTCCTCCATTTGCGCTGTCTATTAACGACGTGTATTACCATTCATAAGCAATATATGATTCACCCCATCGCCTCCATCTTCAACAACAAGAGCCCAGTGCCATGAACCTGAGCAAGGTCGACCTCAATCTGTTCATCGTCTTCGATGCCATTTACACCGAAGCCAACCTGACCCGCGCCGGACAAATCATTGGCATCACCCAGCCTGCGGTGTCCAACGCGTTGGCCCGGCTGCGTGAAACCTTTAACGACCCGCTGTTTGTGCGCACGGCGCAAGGCATGGTGCCCACGCCCATGGCGCAGAACATCATCAGCCCGGTGCGCAGCGCATTGGCCCTGCTGCGGGTCTCGGTGCAAGAAAGCCGAACGTTTAACCCTCTGCAGGCCAACAAGACGTTCCGTATCAGCATGACCGACCTGACAGAAGCGGTGATTTTGCCGCCCTTGTTCCAGCGCTTGCGTCGACATGCCCCGGCCGTCGTAATCGAAAGCTTTTTAGCCCACCGCCGCGAGACCACCAGCGACCTGGCGGCAGGACGACTGGATTTCGCCGTCGATGCGCCGCTCAATACCGACGCTCAGGTGCGCCATATCAAGTTGATGGAAGATCGCTACGTGTGCGCCATGCGCCAAGGCCACCCGTTGGCGGGCAAGGCCAGTATCAGCCTCGACGAGTACCTGGCGCTCACCCATATCCATATCTCGACGCGCCGCAACGGCCTCGGCCAGGTGGACCTGGCACTGGGCAAAATCGGCCTGCAACGCAAAATCACCTTACGCTCCCAGCACTACTTGATGGCCTCCAATGTCTTGCAGCAAACCGACATGGTCATGACCGTGCCCGAGCGTTTTGCCCGTCGCCATGGCCTGCATTTTGTGCCGCTGCCCATCAGCGAATTGCCGAGCGTGGAAACACATTTGTACTGGCACGAAAGCACCGAGCAAGACCCCGCCAACCGCTGGATGCGTGAGCAGTTGATCGAGGTGTGCCAGCAGCAATTGGCACTGGAAAAGAAAGCCGAGGCGCAGCGCTTGCTTGACGTAAACGTCAACCAACCTTTAGCTTAACGGCATGATCCTTCCAGAGCCCGCCCATGAGCAGCCAGACGTACAGTATTTCCGACCTTGCCCGCGAACTTGATATCACCACCCGTGCCATTCGTTTTTACGAAGAACAAGGCATGCTCGCCCCCGAACGTCGCGGTCAGGAGCGGATCTATTCGGCGCGGGACAAAGTCAGCCTGAAGCTGATTTTGCGCGGCAAGCGCATCGGTTTTTCGCTGGCCGAATGTCGCGAGCTGATTGAGCTTTACGACCCTACCAGCGGCAACCAGAAACAGTTGAACAGCATGCTGGCCAAAATAGCCGAGCGCCGTGAACAGCTGGAGCAACAGTTGCTGGATATACAGCAGATGCAACTTGAACTGGATACGGCCGAAGAACGCTGTATCCAGGCGCTTGAACACACGATAAAAAGTCAGACGGCCTCCTAAAACATAACAACCCTGGTGATCCCCCCATGACATTTCCCACCCATGTGCGCCTGATTGAAGTCGGCCCGCGCGACGGTTTGCAAAATGAAGCCCAGCCCATCAGCGTGGCCGACAAGGTGCAGTTGGTGAACGCCCTGACCGACGCCGGGCTGGGCTATATCGAAGTCGGCAGTTTTGTGTCGCCTAAATGGGTGCCGCAAATGGCCGGTTCCGCCGAGGTCTTCGCGCAGATCCAGCACAAGCCGGGTGTGGTTTATGGGGCGTTGACGCCGAATATGCGCGGCTTCGAAGACGCCGTCGCCGCCGGGGTTAAAGAAGTGGCGGTGTTCGCCGCCGCCTCCGAAGCGTTTTCGCAGCGCAACATCAACTGCTCAATCAATGAAAGCCTGGAACGCTTTGTGCCCATCATGGAATCAGCCAGGCAACACGGCATCAGCGTGCGCGGCTATGTGTCTTGTGTGCTGGGCTGCCCGTACGAAGGCCAGGTGTCGGCGCAACAAGTTGCCGCCGTGGCCAAAGAGCTGTACGCCATGGGCTGTTACGAAGTGTCGCTGGGCGACACCATTGGCACCGGCACGCCTTCGGCAACCCGTGCCATGTTCGAAGCCGTCGGGGCTTATGTCCCCCGGGACAAACTCGCCGGGCATTTCCATGACACCTATGGCCAGGCCATGGTCAACATCTACGCCAGCTTGCTCGAAGGTATCAATGTGTTCGACAGCTCAGTAGCAGGCCTGGGCGGCTGCCCGTACGCCAAGGGCGCCAGCGGTAACGTGGCCACCGAAGACGTGCTGTACATGCTCAACGGCATGGGGATCGAAACCGGGGTCGACATGGACAAGCTGTTACTGGCAGGCCAGCACATCTGCAACGTGCTGGGGCGTGTTACCGGGTCACGGGTGGCCAAGGCGCGTCAGTGCTAAAAAGTGTGGCTGAGTGTTACCGCTCCCTCACACAAACGAGTAACACGGAAACAAACCGGCCCTGATCCAGGCCGGTTTTTTATTGCCTAAAATATAAGTTATTGATTTATAAGGATTTTTAAAAGTTGGCACGGCTCCTGCTATCTCTATGGCATAACAAGAATAAAAACCGCAGCAACATAATAAGAACAATACGAAACGACTCTGACATAACAAAAACAACACGGCAGAGACGCAGCTAACAGATTTTTTTGGAGAAGGTTTACTTTTCCGGGGAGCCAAGAACCACCTCGCAACCGGGCAGAGAACAATAAAACTACCTTCAGGTAGCACCCGTTCAGGTTGGATCACCGGTTTGATAGCCAGTGATAAAAGTGGATCAGCGCTCAAAAAAATACGTTTGCTCTTGATCCCGGATGGGGATCGCAAAAAAACGCAGCAAAGGGTGAGTTCCAAAAACAACAATAGACCACCCTTCAATAATAAAAAGAGCACGCAACGACACGTTAAAGGGGAGCCTAGGCTCCCCTTTGTGCTGTCTGGGGTTTGTGTTTCTGTGGGAGCGGGCTTGCTCGCGATTCAGCCAACGCGGTGTGCTTGTTGCACACAGCCGACCCATTCGCGAGCAAGCCCGCTCCCACGACAAACAGAGTTCCACATAAAACCAGCGGCCTAGACCTTTCTGATCTCCAAAATACTGATTTCGCGCATTTTGAATTTTTGGATCTTGCCGGTCACGGTCATCGGGAAGACGTCGACAAACTTGAAGTGTCGTGGCGTCTTGAAGTGGGCGATGCGCGACTTGCACCACGTTTGCAGCTCAAGTTCATTGGCACTGTGGCCAGGGTGAAATTTGATCCAGGCGACAATCTCTTCGCCGTATTTTTCATCCGGGATCCCGATAACCTGCACGTCCGCCACCGCAGGGTGGGTGAAAAAGAACTCTTCCAGCTCACGCGGGTAAATGTTCTCGCCGCCCCGAATAATCATGTCCTTGTTACGCCCGACAATGCGCACATAGCCCTGCTCATTCATCTCTGCCAGGTCACCGGTGTGCATCCAGCCTTCGCTGTCCAAGGCTTCGCGGGTCGCTTGCGGGTTGTTCCAGTAACCCAGCATCACGCTGTAACCACGGGTGCACAGTTCACCCACCTCACCGCGAGCGACGATATTGCCTTGCGCGTCGATCAGCTTGTTCTCCAGGTGCGGTTGAGTACGCCCTACGGTGGTCACGCGTAATTCCAGATCATCATCCGGCCCGGTCTGCATGGACACCGGGCTGGTTTCAGTCATGCCATAAGCAATTTGCACCTCACCCATGTGCATTTCGCTGATCACGCGGCGCATCACTTCTATCGGACAGGTGGCGCCGGCCATGATCCCGGTACGCAGGCTCGACACGTCAAAGCCGGCGCGCTCGGGGTGATCGAGCAAGGCAATAAACATGGTCGGCACCCCGTATAGCGCTGTAGCCCGCTCTTCGGCGATGGCTTGCAGGGTCAGCGTGGGGTCAAAGGCGTCGCCCGGGTAAATCATGGTGGTGCCGTGGGTTACGCACCCCAGGTTGCCCATCACCATGCCAAAGCAGTGATACAGCGGCACCGGAATCACCAGCCGGTCAGCGGCCGTCAGCCCCAGGCTTTCGCCAACCATGTAACCGTTGTTGAGAATATTGCGGTGGCTGAGCGTCGCACCTTTAGGAAAGCCCGTGGTGCCAGAGGTGTACTGAATGTTCACCGGCTGGTCGGGCTGAAGGCTGGCCTGTCGCACGTAGAGTTGCTGCACTGCAATGCCGCTGCCCAATGTGGCCAGTTGCGGCCAGGGCAAGAACCCTGCGGGCGGTTGTGCATCGAGGCTGATCACCCCGCGCAAGTCTTCAAAACGCTCGCTGTTGAGTTGCCCGGCCGCCTGCCCTTCCAGCTCAGGCAGCAACTCCTGGAGCATCGCGTGGTAGTTCGAGGTCTTGAACGTACTCGCGCTCACCAGCCACTGGCACTTTGATTGTTTGAGCACGTATTCAAGCTCAGACAAACGATAGGCCGGGTTGATGTTGACCAGAATCACGCCAATTTTGGCGCTGGCAAACTGGCAGATAAACCACTCGGCACAGTTAGGCGCCCACACGCCCAACCGGTCGCCCGCCTGCATGCCCAACGCCAGAAAGGCCCTGGCGTGAAGGTCAACGGCCTGAGCCAACTGCGCCCAGTTGTAACGCTGCTGCTGATGGCGCACCACCAACGCTTCACCGTCGGAGTAGCGGGCAGCGGTTTGATCGAACGCCTGACCGATGGTCATCGCCAGCAACGGCTTGTCCAGCGCGCCCTGGCTGTAACTGGGGACAGATTGCGGCTTCATGACAACTCCTCTTGTGATTGTTTTGGGAGCATGGGGAAGACGCGCACTCACGCATTCCCTCTGTGCAGAATAGCAATTACTCTGAACCAAGTTGACGTTAACGTAAAGGTCATTGACAGCATTCATTGCCAAGTTTACGTTAACGTAAAGCTTACCCATGGCGATGCTGTTAACGCCGTTTATAAGAACAATGACCAAGGTGCCCCATGAGCTACCCGACTTTGAACTTCGCCCTGGGCGAAACCATCGACATGCTGCGCGATCAGGTACAAGCCTTTGTGGCTGACGAGCTCAGCCCCCGCGCGGCGCAAATCGACAAAGACAACCTGTTCCCCGCCGACATGTGGCGCAAGTTCGGTGACATGGGCCTGCTGGGCATCACCGTGCCGGAAGAATACGGCGGCACTGGCCTGAGCTACCTGGCCCACGTGGTCGCCATGGAAGAAATCAGCCGCGGCTCGGCGTCTGTGGCCCTTTCGTACGGGGCGCACTCCAACCTGTGCGTCAACCAGATCAACCGCAACGGCAGCCATGCGCAAAAACTCAAATACCTGCCCAAGTTGATCAGCGGCGAACACATTGGCGCCCTGGCCATGAGCGAGCCCAATGCCGGGTCTGACGTGGTGTCGATGAAGCTGCGCGCCGACAAGCGCGGTGATCATTTCGTCCTTAACGGCAGCAAAACCTGGATCACCAACGGCCCGGACGCCAACACGTATGTGATCTACGCCAAAACCGACCTGGAAAAAGGCCCACACGGCATCAGCGCTTTTATTGTTGAGCGTGACTGGAAAGGCTTCAGCCGCAGCACCCATTTCGACAAGCTCGGCATGCGCGGTTCTAACACCTGCGAACTGTTTTTCGACGACGTTGAAGTCCCCGAAGAAAACCTCCTGGGCACCCTCAATGCTGGCGTCAAAGTGTTGATGAGTGGCCTCGATTACGAGCGCGTCGTGCTCTCAGGCGGCCCGACCGGGATCATGCAGGCGTGCATGGACCTGGTGGTGCCGTACATCCACGATCGCAAACAGTTTGGCCAGAGCATCGGCGAATTCCAGCTGATCCAGGGCAAGGTGGCCGACATGTACACCCAGCTCAATGCCAGCCGCGCTTACCTGTACGCGGTGGCGGCTGCCTGCGAACGCGGCGAAACCACGCGCAAGGACGCCGCCGGGGTGATCTTGTACAGCGCCGAGCGCGCCACGCAGATGGCCCTCGACGCGATCCAGATTCTGGGCGGTAACGGCTACATCAATGAATTCCCTGCCGGGCGCCTGCTGCGTGACGCCAAGCTCTATGAGATCGGCGCGGGCACCAGTGAAATCCGCCGTATGTTGATTGGTCGCGAACTGTTTAACGAAACCCGCTGAGGAGCGCACGTATGTCCATCTTGCATACGACCATCAACCCGCGCTCTGCGGAGTTCGCGACCAACCGCGAGGCCATGCTCAAACAGGTCGACGCTCTGCACGCGTTGCTTGACCAGGTGCAGCAAGGCGGCGGCGCCAAGGCCCAAGAGCGCCACACCTCACGTGGCAAGTTGCTGCCCCGTGAGCGGATTGACCGGTTGCTGGACACGGGCTCGGCCTTTCTGGAGCTCAGTCAGTTGGCTGCCTATGGCGTGTACGGCGAAGACGTTCCAGCCGCAGGAATCATCGCCGGTATCGGTAGGGTCGAAGGGGTTGAATGCATGATTGTGGCGAACGATGCCACGGTCAAAGGCGGTTCTTACTACCCGCTGACGGTAAAGAAGCACCTGCGCGCGCAGACGATTGCCGAACAAAACCGCTTGCCGTGCATTTATCTGGTGGACTCGGGCGGCGCCAACCTGCCGCGTCAGGATGAAGTGTTCCCGGATCGCGAGCACTTTGGCCGGATCTTCTTTAATCAGGCCAACATGAGCGCGGCCGGCATTCCGCAAATCGCTGTGGTAATGGGCTCGTGCACCGCAGGTGGCGCCTATGTCCCGGCCATGGCTGACGAAGCGATTATGGTGCGCCAGCAAGCGACGATTTTCCTGGCCGGGCCACCCCTGGTAAAAGCGGCCACCGGCGAAGTGGTCAGCGCTGAAGACCTGGGCGGTGCCGATGTGCACTGCAAGGTGTCCGGCGTTGCCGACCATTACGCTGACAGTGACGAGCATGCTCTGGCGCTGGCCCGCCGCAGTGTGGCCAACCTCAACTGGCGCAAGCTGGGCCAGTTGAACCACCGCAGCCCTTTGGCGCCGCTGTATCCCAAGGACGATCTGTACGGCATCGTCCCGGCCGATGCCAAACAGCCTTTTGATGTGCGCGAAGTCATTGCGCGGCTGGTGGACGGCTCGGTGTTCGATGAGTTCAAAGCGCTATTCGGCACCACGCTGGTCTGTGGTTTTGCCCATTTGCACGGCTACCCGGTAGCGATCCTGGCCAATAACGGCATCTTGTTTGCTGAAGCGGCACAAAAAGGCGCGCACTTTATTGAGTTGGCCTGCCAGCGCGGCATCCCGCTGGTGTTTTTGCAAAACATCACCGGTTTTATGGTCGGGCAAAAATACGAAGCGGGCGGTATCGCCAAGCACGGCGCCAAATTGGTAATGGCGGTGGCTTGCGCCAAAGTACCCAAGTTCACCGTGATCATCGGCGGCAGCTTTGGCGCCGGTAACTACGGCATGTGCGGGCGCGCCTACGACCCGCGCTTTTTGTGGATGTGGCCAAACGCCCGCATTGGCGTAATGGGCGCCGAGCAAGCCGCCGGGGTACTGGTGCAAGTCAAACGCGAGCAGGCGGAACGCAACGGGCTGGTGTTCAGCCGCGAAGAAGAAGCCGAGATCAAGCAGCCGATCCTCGATCAATACGAGCATCAGGGCCACCCCTACTACTCCAGTGCCCGGTTGTGGGATGACGGCGTGATTGACCCGGCGCAAACCCGCGAAGTGTTGGCGCTGGGATTGTCGGCAGCGTTGAACGCGCCCATCGAAGCCACGCGTTTCGGCGTGTTCCGCATGTAATGCGATTAAAGGACTGACGCACATGAACGACTTCAACACCCTTGAACTGCACACCGACCCTCGGGGTTTCGCCACCCTGTGGTTGAGTCGCGAGCAGAAGAACAACGCCTTTAACGCCGAGATGATCCAGGAACTGATCGTCGCGCTTGATAAGGTTCAGAGCGATGGCACGCTGCGCTTTCTGTTGCTGCGCGGACGCGGCAAGCATTTCAGCGCCGGGGCTGATCTGGCCTGGATGCAACAATCGGCCGAACTCGACTACAACACCAACCTGGATGACGCGCGCCACCTGGCCGAGTTGATGTACAACCTGGCCAAACTGAAAATCCCGACCCTGGCGGTGGTGCAAGGTGCCGCGTATGGCGGTGCTTTGGGCTTGATCAGCGCCTGCGACATGGCGATTGGTGCCGAGGATGCGCAGTTCTGCTTGTCTGAAGTGCGCATCGGCCTGGCCCCGGCCGTCATCAGCCCGTTTGTCGTGCAAGCGATTGGCGAACGCGCCGCCCGCCGGTTTGCCCTGACCGCCGAGCGCTTCAGCGGGCTGCGCGCCCGTGAACTGGGGCTGCTTGCAGAATGCTACCCGCAGGCCGAGCTGGAGCAGCAGATCGCCCATTGGACCGACAACCTGTTACTCAACAGCCCGCAGGCCATGCGCGCCTGCAAGGACTTGCTGCGCGAAGTCAGCCACGGCGCGCCGACGCCCGCCATTCGCCGCTACTGCGAAAACGCAATTGCCCGGATCCGGGTCAGCCCCGAAGGCCAGGAAGGCTTGCGGGCCTTTCTGCAAAAACGCACGCCCCGCTGGCAAACAGACACATCGACCCAGGAGCCGCGTTCATGAGCGCCCCTCTGATTACTTCGTTACTGGTCGCCAACCGCGGCGAGATCGCCTGCCGGGTCATGCGCACCGCCAAGGCGCTGGGCCTCACCACAGTCGCCGTGCACAGCAGCACTGACCGCGATGCGCGGCATTGTCGCGAAGCAGATATCTGCGTGGATCTGGGTGGCAGCAAGGCCGCCGACAGCTACCTGAAAATCGACAAGATCATTGCCGCCGCCCAGGCCAGCGGTGCGCAAGCGATACATCCGGGGTATGGCTTTTTGTCCGAGAACGCGGGCTTTGCCCGTGCGATTGAAGCCGCTGGGCTGATTTTTCTCGGGCCGCCCGCCTCGGCCATTGATGCCATGGGCAGCAAGTCCGCCGCCAAAGCCTTGATGGAAACAGCCGGAGTGCCATTGGTGCCGGGCTATCACGGCGAAGCGCAAGACCTGGAAACCTTCCGCGTTGCCGCCGAGCGTATCGGCTACCCGGTACTGCTAAAAGCCACGGCGGGTGGCGGTGGCAAGGGCATGAAAGTGGTCGAGGACGTCAGCCAACTGGCCGACGCCCTGGCTTCTGCTCAGCGTGAAGCACTGTCTTCGTTTGGCGATGCGCGGATGCTGGTCGAGAAATATGTACTCAAACCCCGGCACGTCGAGATCCAGGTGTTTGCCGACCAGCACGGCAACTGCCTGTACCTCAACGAACGCGACTGCTCGATTCAACGCCGCCACCAGAAAGTCGTTGAAGAAGCCCCCGCGCCCGGCCTCAGCGCAGAGCAACGCCGCGCCATGGGCGAGTCTGCGGTTCGCGCCGCACAGGCCATCGGCTACGTCGGTGCAGGTACCGTGGAGTTCTTGCTCGATGCCCGCGGCGAATTCTTCTTTATGGAGATGAATACTCGCCTGCAAGTCGAACACCCGGTGACTGAGGCCATCACCGGCCTGGACCTGGTGGACTGGCAAATCCGTGTGGCACGCGGCGAAGCCTTGCCGATCACCCAGGCGCAAGTGCCGTTACGCGGGCACGCGATTGAAGTGCGTTTGTATGCTGAAGACCCGAGCAATGACTTCCTCCCGCAAACCGGTCGCCTCCAGGTGTACCGCGAGTCAGCAGCCGGGACGGGACGCCGGGTAGACAGCGGTGTCAGCGAAGGCGATGAAGTGTCACCGTTTTATGACCCGATGCTCGGCAAGCTGATTGCCTGGGGCGAAGACCGTGAACAAGCCCGCTTGCGCTTGCTGGCGATGCTCGATGAGTTCGCCATTGGTGGCTTGAAAACCAACCTGAGCTTCCTGCGCCGCATCATCGGCCATCCCGCCTTTGCCGCAGCCGAACTGGACACCGGGTTTATCCCGCGGTATCAGGCACAACTGCTGCCGCCTGCCCAACCGTTGCCAGAGGCCTTTTGGCAGGCCGCCGCTCAAGCATTCCAGCAAAGCCTGGCCCCTGAGCCACGCAACGATGACCCGACCTCACCCTGGGCCCTGCACACGGGCTTTCGCAGCGGCCTGCCGGCCAAAACCCTGCTGGTCTTGAGCGCCGGTGATGAGCGCCACGTGGTCAGCCTCGGCGAACCCAAGGCCACCTTGCACAACGAACAGTTGGTGATCGAACACGACGGGATACGCCGTCAACACCTGGCCATTCGTCACGGCGACACGCTGTACATGCGCTGGCAAGGCGAAGTCCACAGCGTCAGCCTCTACGACCCTATTGCCGCCGTCAGCGCCAGCCACGGCCAGCAAGGCGGCCTGACCGCGCCCATGAACGGCAGCGTGGTTCGCGTGCTGGTAGAAGCGGGCCAATCGGTCGAAGCCGGCGCACAACTCGTTGTGCTCGAAGCGATGAAGATGGAGCACAGCCTGCGCGCCCCCCAGGCGGGCGTCATCAAGGCGTTGTTCTGCGAGGAAGGGGAAATGGTCAGCGAGGGAACCGCACTGATCGAAATGGAATAAAAAAAGCGGATACCGGCAACGGTATCCGCTTTTTTCCGGGCCTGTGCCGGGTGTTATTCAAAATTTGGTGCTGGCCTGCACCACCACCCCGATAATCGAGCAACGCTCATCAAACAACACTTTCGGGTAAGTCGGGTTCAGCGGCTTGAGGTAAAGCTGGCCGCTTTCTTCGCTGAGCTGCCTGAACGTCGCCTCGGTCAACTCAGGCGTACGGGCAATCACCATTTTGCCGGGTTCTGCCTCAATATCCGGATCCACCAGAATCATCATGCCTTGCGGAACACTGACGCCCATTGGGGCTGTCATCGCATCCCCCATCACTTGCAACCAGAATGCCGCCCCTTTGGCGTAATGGTCGCTGACCTCAAAACGGATGCCCGGCTGATAACCCGGCAGCACTTTCTCGTTAATCTGGCCTGCCGTCGCCCAGTCACTGACGGGATAACGGAATGCAGACGTTATGTCGTAGGTGGGTTCGTCAACGCTCGGGTCATTCGCTGCCTCATTGCGTCCACGAATCACCAACGCGACTTCCAGGTGCTCCAGCCCCAAGGCGTGCAGCACTTTGTTCATCGTGAGCAGGTCGGGCTGACGGCGTTTATTGAGCCAATGCCCAACGCCCCCTTGGGAAGCGCCAACGCGTTCGGCGAGTTTCTCTTGCGTGAGTTTTTGCTCGCGCAATTTGGTTCTGACTAAAGCGATCCATTTATCCATTGGCCGAACAATACGGATTGAATTCCGAGCAACAATACACATTCCGTATTATTTAAACCAATAGTCAAAATACTTATTGTACTAATCTGACTCCGGCTGATCCGATTAATCTCAGAAACGCAGGTAAATCATGACTTCCATAACAAAAATTACGCCGGAAACTGAGCTCGATATTGAGCTTGAAGCGCTAAAAGACGACGCCGCCACCCAGCGCGCACTCGACTATTATTTGAAACCAGCTGTTTCCCAGCCGCCTCAAGAGAAGAAAGTGTTCGTTGTGAGCGATGACGTGAGCCAGGAAGAAGCCATGGTCACTGCCTGCGAATACTTGCGATGCGGGGTGAGCATGGTGCATAGCGCAGCAGACACCCATCAGGGTGCGCATCGCGATCAGTTTCTGGCACTGGCATTTTTTATCGAGTCAGCCAAGCAGCTCCTGGACAAGGCTCTGGATGTGCAAAAACTGACCAACCGATAGCTAAAACAGCCCAGAAGATGCCCGGCCGCTTGATTGAAAAACCAGCGGGCTAGAGCCTTTGCAGGAGAGAGGGAAAATAAATGTCGAAAAAGTGAGGAAAAACGTTTGACTTGCAAATGATAATGATTACTATTGCAAGCAACTGGTCGCGAGATCAGTCGATAATTCAAATGACCTTAGGTCGGTCTTCGAATTATCTCCTCATCAGGCTAATCACGGTTATTTGACCCGGCTTATGGCCGGGTCTTTTTTTGCGGCCAGTTATCTGGCTCAGCGTGCTTCAGGCTAATGAAGTCTTGTGTGCGGCCGGTTTTTTTCGGTGACCGCTACGATGCCGGCGATGATAGCAAAAGAATATTGATCAGCGGAAGCTTATTACCCGAGACCTTAGCCGTAATAGCGATTTTGAACTTGAGAATCACTCTCAAAAACGCTATTCTCGCGCGGCGTCAAGGATGACGCCCCCCCCCGTTGTCCTCTCCCCCCCTTTCCAAAATTGCGTATTGGCCCATTGCGGTTGCAAGGTAAAGTAGCGACCACAATTATCTGATTCCAGGATGTGGACGATGACCGTGGCGCCCTCTGCACTTCATATCACCAGTGACTTTGACAGTGGCAACATCCAGGTGCTGGATGCCAGCAATCCGCTGCATGTGCGGCTGGCGATAAAACCCGACACCCGGAGCGCACATTTCCAGTGGTTTCATTTCAAAGTCGATGGCCTGCAAATCGGCCAGACACACCGTTTTGAATTAGGCAACGCCAGCCAGTCTTCCTACAACAAAGCCTGGGATGGCTATCAAGCGGTGGCGTCCTACGATCAAGAGAGCTGGTTTCGCGTCCCGACTGAGTTCGACGGCACTGCGCTGACCTTCAGCCTGAAAGCAGAGCAACCACAGGTCTGGTTTGCTTACTTCGAACCCTACAGCCGTGCACGCCACGACGAGTTGATCAAAAACGCGTTGCAGTGGTCCGGCTGTGAGGTACTGGCCATCGGCAAAAGCGTCGAAGGACGCGATATACCGCTATTGCGCAAAGGCACCGGCGGTCCCCACAAGCGCAAGATCTGGATCATTGCCCAGCAACACCCCGGCGAGCACATGGCCGAGTGGTTTATGCAGGGCATTCTTGAACGGCTTGAACAGGGCAGCGACCCACAGCTACGAAAGTTGCTGGACTTTGCCGATTTGTACCTGATCCCGAACATGAACCCGGACGGCGCGTTTCACGGTCACTTGCGCACCAATGCCAATGGCCAGGATTTAAACCGCGCCTGGCAACATACCGAGCGCGATGTCAGCCCTGAAGTATTCTTCGCCCTGGAGCAGATGCAGCACTACGGTGTCGACCTGTTTCTGGACATTCACGGCGACGAAGAAATCCCCTACGTATTCACCGCAGGGTGTGAAGGCAACCCTGACTACACCAAACGCCTGGCAGACCTTGAAGAGCGCTTTCGCAGCCACCTGAGCAAGCTGACGCCAGACTTCCAGACCGAGCATGGCTACACCCGTGACGAGCCCGGCCAAGCCAATATGACCCTGGCCTGCAACAGCGTGGGTCAACGTTTTGACTGTCTGTCGCTGACCCTTGAGATGCCTTTCAAGGACAACAACAATGCACCGGACCCGATCACCGGCTGGTCTGGCAAGCGCTCCATGCAATTGGGCAAGAGCGTGCTGAGCACCTTGTCAGATATGGTTCGCGAGCTGCGTTGAGCCACTTTTTCTTTTACGTGCACGAGTACACACCGCCTGCTTATGGATACCCTCGCTAAACTGCGCGCCGGCCAATTGGTCGGTCTTAAACGTCTGGATCTGTCGTGCGGGCTGACTGAATTCCCACCCGAAATTTTCCAGTTGGCTGACACCCTGGAGATCCTCAATCTGAGTGGCAACGCCCTCAGCCGCTTGCCCGAGGACCTGCACCGCCTGAGCCATCTGCGCATTCTGTTCTGCTCGGACAACCAGTTCACCGAACTGCCTGCCTGCCTGGGGCAATGCACGAAACTGAACATGATCGGCTTCAAGGCTAATCAAATCGAGCACGTCCCTGGCGCAGCATTGCCGCCGTTATTGCGTTGGCTGATCCTCACGGATAACCGCATCCAGCAGTTGCCCGACGAACTGGGCCAGCGGCCCTTGCTGCAAAAGCTGATGTTGGCCGGCAACCGCCTGCAAACGTTACCGGCCAGCCTGGCCCGGTGCGAGCGTCTGGAGCTGATCCGTCTGGCAGCCAACCAGTTCACCGAACTGCCTGAGACCGTGCTGGCCTTGCCGGGCTTGAGCTGGCTGGCCTACGCCGGGAATCCGTTGCGTGAAGACGCCAGCGCCCTGCGAGAAGCCGACAACACTCCTGACATCGAGTGGTCGCACCTTGAGCTGGGGCAAAAACTGGGCGAAGGCGCGTCGGGGATTATTCACCAGGCGCAATGGAACGCTCCTGACCAAGTGGCACACGCGGTTGCGGTCAAGCTGTACAAAGGCAGCATGACCAGCGATGGTTCGCCGCTCAATGAAATGAATGCCTGCATTGCCGCCGGCCAGCATCCCAACCTGATCAAGGTTCTGGGCCGCGTGACGGGGCACCCCGAGCAAACCGCTGGCCTGGTCATGGAACTGATCGACCCGTCGTTCATGAACCTGGCCGCCCTGCCCAGCTTCGACACCTGCAGTCGCGACGTCTATGCCCCCGCCACCCGCTTCACCTACGACAGCGCCTTGCGTATTGCCCGCGGTATCGCCTCGGCAGCAGATCACTTGCATGCGCAAGGCATCTGTCATGGCGATTTATACGCGCACAATATTTTGTACAGCCACGAAGGTGACTGCCTGCTCGGCGACTTTGGTGCGGCGTGTTTTCACGCCCTCGACAACAGCCCGCAGAGCCGTGCCCTGCAACGCATTGAAGTCCGTGCATTCGGGATTTTGCTGGGGGAATTGCTGGAGCGGATCGACTCAGACATGAGCGATCAACAACACGCGAAGTGGAAGGATCTGCAGCAGCGGTGCACTCAACCTGACGTAATGGCCCGTCCGGATTTCGCTGCCATCAGCCAGGCATTGGCCTGAAGCCCCCCCCTCCTGTAGGAGCGAGCTTGCCTCGCGATCTTTTGATGATTTAAAAGATCGCGAGCCGAGCGCAACCGGGCTTTATGCCAAGGCTACGAACAGGTCCTGCACGTCGTCCTGCTCTTCAAGCTTGGCCAGGAACTCCTGGACTTCAGCCATTTGCTCCTCAGTCAGGCTGGTCACCGGGTTCTTCGCTTGGTAACCCAACTTGGCCGACAACACCGTAAAACCCTGCTCAGGCAGTGCCTTCTGCACCGCATCCAGGTCAGTGGTTTCAGTGATGAACAAGGTGGTGCCTTCTTCTTCGCCTTCTTCAAAATCCTGGGCGCCAGCTTCGATAGCCGCCATCTCAGGATCAGCATCGGCTGTGTCCGGCTTGGCTTCGATCAGGCCTACATGGTTAAAGTCCCATGCCACCGAACCCGAAGCGCCCAACTGGCCCTTACGGAATGCCACACGAATTTCAGCAACAGTACGGTTAACGTTGTCAGTCAGGCACTCAACAATCAACGGCACTTGATGCGGGGCGAAACCTTCGTAGGTCACACGGGAGTATTGCACCGCTTCAGTACCGATACCGGCACCTTTGTTGATGGCACGCTTGATGGTGTCAGCGGGCATCGAGGCTTTTTTGGCCTGCTCATAGACCAGCCGCAAATGCGAATTCATGTCCGGGTCAGCACCGTTACGGGCTGCTACTGTCAGCTCCTTGGCCAACTTGCCGAAAATCTTGCCGCGGCTGTTTGCGGCTTCCGCTTTGTGTTTAACCTTCCACTGTGCGCCCATTACTCATCTCTCAATCGGGTGTGTCGCGGCGGCTTGGCCGTCGAATGGAGGCAAGTTTATACGGCTGAAAGTCGTCAATCGACCAAAAAATCCAATTTACGCTGCAAGCTCCATAAACGCTTTGATCAGCCGCAGCTCGGCGCGGCGCTCCATGCAGCCCAACATATGGCGGTTGATCAGCCCTGCACCGTTGATCGGAACAGCCCCTACCCGCGGGTCATGGCTGACTTCTGCCGACGACACAATGCCTATTCCCAATTGCGCCGCCACCGCCTCGGTCACGGCTTCACGACTGTCCAGTTCCAGCAACACCCGCGGATTGACGCCCGCACGGTCGCAGGCCTGATCAAAGGTGCGTCGGGTAATCGAACTCGGCTCGCGCAACACCATGATGACCTGATCCAGTTGCGCAATATCCACACCCTGGGTCAGCCCCAGCCACGGGTGACTGGCCGGCACCAAGGCGCAAATCCGCGATTCATGCAGGGCCCGCAAAGTCAGCCCTTTGCGCGGTTCGACCTCGGTGAGCACTGCCACATCAACGTGCTCTGACAACAGCGCGTTCAAGGTTTCCTGGGCATTGCCTAGGCGCAAGTTGACGGTAATCCCCGGATACCGCGCACGCAGGCTCGCCAGCATCGGCATCACCATGTGCGGCCCGTCGGCGGCCACCTCCAGTCGCCCGGTCAGAAGCTCGCGATTAGCCTCCAGCAGCACCTGCGCCTCATCGACCAAGCCAAACATGGCGCGGGTGATGGCCGCCAGCCGGGAGCCCTCCTCCGTTAGCTCCACACGCCGTGCCGTGCGTCGCAGCAAGGTGATTTGGTAGTGCTCCTCCAGCGCCTTGATATGCCCGGTGACCGCTGGCTGGCTGATAAACAGACGCGCAGCAGCCCTTGTAAAGCTGCCTTCACGGGCCACTGCATCAAACGCACGAAGCTGGAATAAATTCATAGGTATAAGTCTGGCCGATAGCTGAGATAACAATAAACAATTTGATTGATAGAAACGCAAACTGCAACGTATGCCCTGTAATCAATTGCCATCCCAAGTGTGTGAGGAAACCAGAATGACCCCTGCTGCGCCGATCCTGCTGACCCCGGGCCCATTGACGACCTCGCTGCGCACACGTCAGGCCATGCTGGTCGACTGGGGTTCATGGGATGACCGCTTCAACCAGTTGACGGCCAGCTTGTGCGAACAATTGCTGGCGATCATCAACGGCAGCGAGACCCACCACTGCGTACCGTTGCAGGGCAGCGGCACGTTCGCGGTCGAAGCGGCGATGGGTACCCTGGTGCCCCGCGACGGCCATGTCCTGGTACTGATCAATGGCGCATACGGCAAGCGTTTGGCAAAAATCTGCGAAGTCATCGGCCGCCGCTTCAGCACCTTTGAAACCGCCGAAGACCAACCGACCACCGCCGCCGATGTTGAGCGCCTGCTCAAGGCCGATTTGAGTATCAGCCACGTCGCCTTGATTCACTGTGAAACCAGCACCGGGATCCTCAACCCGCTGTCAGACATAGCGGCGGTCATCGCCCGCCACGGTAAACGCCTTATCATCGACGCCATGAGTTCCTTCGGGGCCCTGCCTATCGACGCACAGGAGATCGCCTTCGATGCGTTGATCGCAGCCTCCGGCAAATGCCTGGAAGGCGTACCGGGCATGGGCTTTGTCTTCGCCCGCAAAGAAGCACTGGCCAACGCTGCCGGCAACGCTCATTCGTTGGCAATGGACCTGCAAGACCAGCACGCCTACATGGCCAAGACCGGACAATGGCGCTTCACCCCGCCCACCCACGTCGTCGCCGCGTTACACGAAGCCTTGTTGCAATACAACGAAGAAGGCGGCTTGCCAGCACGGCACAAACGCTACGCCAACAACTGCCAGACACTGCTCGACGGCATGGCCCGGCTTGGGTTGCGCAGCTTTCTGCCCGCAGCGATTCAGGCGCCGATCATCGTGACCTTCCATGCCCCCAAAGACCCGCGCTATGACTTCAAAACGTTCTACGAACGGGTCAAGGCTAAGGGTTTCATCCTGTATCCCGGCAAATTGACCCAAGTCGAAACGTTCCGCGTCGGCTGTATCGGGCACGTCAGTTCCATCGATATGCACGCAGCGGTCACTGCCATCGCCCAAGCGCTGGGCGAAATGGAAGTACTGGACATTTAAGACCGCTCCGACCTGATAACCCCCCGTTTATTTCGTGCAGCCAAGGCTGCTCATACAGGATTTACAGACATGAACTACACCAACCCAAGCAAACTTCAGGCAGCGATTCTCGACTGGGCCGGCACCGTGGTCGACTTTGGCTCCTTCGCCCCGACTCAGATTTTTGTCGAAGCCTTTGCCGAGTTCGACGTGCAGGTGTCGATCGAGGAAGCACGCGGCCCGATGGGCATGGGCAAGTGGGACCACATTCGTACCCTGTGCGATCAACCCCAGATCAGTGAGCGCTACAAAAAAGTTTTTGGCCGCACACCGAGCGACGACGATGTCACGGCTATTTACCAACGCTTTATGCCGCTGCAAATCGAAAAAATCGCCGAGCACTCGGCGCTGATCCCCGGCGCACTGGAAACCATCGCCCAGTTGCGTGGGCAAGGGATCAAAATCGGTTCATGTTCAGGGTATCCGGCGCAAGTGATGGCCAAGGTCGTTGAACTGGCGGCCACCCGCGGTTACACCGCCGATCACGTCGTGGCTACTGACCAAGTGCCTAACGGCCGCCCGTGGCCTGCCCAGGCTTTGGCCAACGTGATAGCGCTGGGTATTGATGATGTGGGCGCTTGCGTAAAAGTCGACGACACCGTGCCGGGTATTCTTGAAGGCCGCCGTGCGGGCATGTGGACAGTGGCGTTGGTGTGTTCCGGTAACGCGCTGGGCCTGACGTACGAGCAATACCGTGCACTGGACGCAACCGCCCTGACCTCGGAACGCACACGTATTCACAGCCTGTTTGAAGGGTCGCGTCCGCATTACTTGATCGACACCCTCAGCGATTTGCCCGAGGTGATTGCCGATATCAACAAACGCTTGGCGAACGGCGAAATGCCGCAAAGCAGTTAAGTGATGGCCAACAGACGACTGCGCCCGGTGCAGTCGTCTGCCGTGCAGGCCTTGATCTGCGATCAGTCTTTTTTCAATTGCTCAACCCACTGACTGTAGGCATCGATAAAGGCTTGCAGGAATGGTCGGGTTTTTTCTGACAGCTTGCCTGACTCATCAAAGATGCTACCGGCCCCGCCCAGGTAGGCTTCTGGCTGTTGCAAGCAAGGAACATTCAGAAAGACCAGCGATTGACGCAAGTGATGGTTGGCGCCAAAACCTCCGATGGCTCCCGGCGACACGCTGATGATTGCGCCCGGCTTAGCACCCCAGACACTTTGACCGTAAGGGCGAGAACCCACGTCGAGGGCGTTTTTCAGGGCGGCCGGAACCGAGCGATTGTATTCAGGGGTGACAAACAGCACAGCATCGGCGGCGCGTACTTGATCACGGAAAGCGCTGTAGGCCGCAGGTGGCGTGGCGGTATCAATGTCCTCGTTGTACAGCGCCAGGTCACCGATCTCGATAATGTTCAGCTTCAAATTGGCCGGCGCCAGCTCTGCCAGTGCATGAGCCACTTTCCGATTAAGCGAATCCTTCCTCAAACTACCGACTAGCACTGCTACGTTGTAGACCTTGCTCATAGAAAACTCCGAGTCTGTGGCTGTAGGAAGATTAGTTATAGATGATCGGGCGGTTTTCTTGCAGTTCGATTTACCTTATCGGCGGCCAAGCCTGTAAAGTAGCCGGACTATTTTTTCCAAGTCGTTAAACTTCCCCTACTGATCAACGGTCTACAGAGCCGCAAATTGGGTGTTTATCTCCAGAGGTTCTCTACAAATGGCTGCAGTTTTAGTTGGGCAATTTCATGCAAGAGACGCGGAAGGCCGTGTCTATTCGGTGCATGAGTTTGAAACAGTGGTAGAGGGTCACCCTGTGGTCACCTACAAGCTGGCTATTGGAGATCGCGTTACCAAGCTTAGTGACAACCAGTTCGAACTGATCCAGTCGAAAGTGCAGTTAACGCGTGATTCGCAAACCGCCGTGGCGACAAAGCCTGAAGCCGTTGTAACGCCTGAGTAACCCTCAGCCACCGGGATAACGCTGAAGTCACAGGATGAGACTGGGGTCAGGCCAGGCTAACGCGCCACCTGACCCGCTGAATACGGACTTCACGCATGCGTTTACGCCACATCGAAGTGATCCAGGCGATCTTGCAGACCGGCAACCTCGACCATGCGGCTGAATGGTTGCAACTGCCTGTATCCACGCTGAGCGCGACACTTCATGAAGCCGAGCAACAGCTCGGCTTCATGCTGTTTGCCAGCGTACGCGGACGCCTGCAAGCCACTCGCGAAACCCTCCTGCTGCAACCACTGGTGAATCAGTTGTACCTGGATGCAGACCCGCTTCGCCGACTTGGCGACGCCTTGCGCCAGCATCAGGAACCGACCTTGCGCGTGGCCTGTAGCGAAACTTTGGCGCAGCCCTTGCTGCCGCACAGCATTGCGACGTTGAGACGACGCTTCCCCGACACGCCCACGACCCTGAGCAGCCAGTGCTTTTCTGAAATAGTACGCCGTGTGCTAATGGATGAATGCGACGTCGGCCTGGCTCTGCAACCGGCCGAGCAGCCGGGCGTTGATAGCCAGAAGTTGGCCCAGGGAAAAGTCCAATTGCTCGCGCCTCACGGCTGGCTTGGCCCGAAGCAAAAGTACATCGCCCTGCAAGATCTGGCCGGCCAAGCCATGATTGGCCTGCGTCAGCACAACCCGCTGAGCCGAATGCTCGACAGCAAGCTGCACACACTTCGGCCAGCGCCGGTGGTGCACATTGACGTACACAGTTATCAGATGATGCGCAGCATGGTTGAAGCAGGGGAAGGCCTGGCGCTGGTGGATCCGTTTACCGCCATTGGCGCCAAAAACAGCGGGCTGGACGTGTGCCCGTTATCACCCGCAGTTCCCGTGACCCTGTATGCCCTTACCCGCAAATGCTCAGAGCCGGGCGCAGCGCTTAAAGCGCTGCTTGAGATTGTGCGTGAACGGGCCGAGGTCTTGCTGTCAGACCAGGGCGCCGTCACCCTTTAACACGACCTTTAGTTTCTTACCTACAAAGATGGCAGCCTGCGGTAGCCGCTAAACCCGGCTTTCAAACAGCAGATACCAAAAAATCGCCACTTCGCAGGTTTGCGGATCGATGCCGCGATAGCGCAAGTAATCAATACCGCCCACCTGATACCCGCAACGCTCATACAAGCGGCAGGCACCGATGTTGTTGTTTTGGGTTTCGAGCATGATGCCCTGCAGTTTTTTCTTGTGGCTCCAGAACTTGACCACATCGAGCAATGACTTGGCCACGCCATGACGGCGCGCGCAGGCAGCAACGGCCAGTTCATCGACATGGGCAAAGCCATTCCAGTTTGTACTGACGACCACATGCCCCACCGGCTGATCATCCAGATAAGCCATGAAAATCGCGCTGTCCGGCGCCCCGATGAAACTGGCAAATTCATCCGGGTCTATGCCGTAACACTTGCGATAGGGCGTGATCATATCCAGAGGCCAGTGCTCGACCTTCTTGTGACGGTCAGCACGGGCATAGGCGTTTACTTCAAAACTAAAATCATTGCCCCATACATAAGGCGCAAACCCTTCATCCGCCAATCGAACCGAAACCACGGGGTCATTGGGGTTTAAAACCAGGTGCATGAAAAATCCCTCTTTCTTGCGGTGAAATACCCCTGCAACTCGCCATCGCAATCCGCGACGGCGTGACAACCATGATAGATCTAGTGCCGGGTTTGAGCTTCGATGAGTTGTGCCCACAGCGACGGACCACCCGCCGACTTGGCAATCGCCTCAAGGCGCGCCGCATGTTCGGCCAAGTCACTTTCACTTGCACGAATAATCCGGCCAGATGGACGGCTCGCTGACAAACGGCGAATTTCCGTGGCCTGGCTGTCAGAACTCTCACCCGACTCATGGCCATCAGACGCATTACCCGCCAGCGACAGGCTGGTTTGCCCACCGGTCATGGCTAGATAAACATCCGCCAGAATCTCGGAGTCGAGCAAGGCGCCGTGCAACTCACGGCCCGAGTTGTCTACACCATAGCGTTTGCACAAAGCATCCAGGCTATTGCGCTGCCCAGGGTGACGGCCACGCGCCATCATCAGGGTATCTAGAATGGTGCAGTGTTGGGTGATGTCAGCGCGATCGGTCTGCCCGATCAAGGCAAACTCGTTATTCAGAAAGCCGACGTCAAACGCGGCGTTATGAATGATTAGCTGAGCACCCGAGATGAAGTCGAAAAACTCGTCGGCGACTTCGCCAAAACGCGGTTTGCCGACCAGAAACTCATTGGTAATACCGTGGACGCCGATAGCACCTTCGTCACTTTCACGGTCAGGTTGCAGGTACACGTGAAAATGACGGCCGGTGAGGCGACGGCCCATTAATTCCACGCAACCAATCTCGATCACCCGATGACCATCGGTGACGGGCATACCGGTGGTTTCAGTATCGAGTACTACACTACGCATGTTTTTTGCCCCTCATTTCCTCGACCCCGCGATTGGCCAACTGGTCAGCACGTTCATTGCCATGATGGCCAATGTGCCCGCGCACCCATTGCCACTTCACCGTGTGGCGATTGACTTGTTCGTCCAGCTGCTTCCACAGGTCGGCATTTTTCACCGGCTCTTTGGCAGCGGTTTTCCACCCGCGCTTCTTCCAGTTGACCATCCACTCGGTGATGCCTTTCATCACGTACTGCGAGTCGGTGACCAGCAAGACTTCGCAGGGGCGCTTGAGCTCTTCAAGCCCGCGAATGGCCGCCATTAACTCCATGCGATTGTTGGTGGTGTCGGGCTCGCCGCCCCAGAGTTCTTTTTCAACGCCTTGATAGACCAGCAAAGCCCCCCAGCCACCCGGGCCAGGGTTACCCTTGCAGGCACCATCGGTGAACATTTCTACGCAATCGCTCATTGCCAACTATCCAGAAAGAACTGCCTCGGCCTGCCTATCAAGTCGTGATGGCAGCACCTGGGGCCGGGTTAACCCGACCCGGCATTCTAAATTAGGGTTCAATATCAGGTCGATTGACCTTGGCCATCTGCAGAGGGATCAGTTTGCCTTTTGGCTCTCGACGCAGTGGCTGGACGGGCCGCAAACCCACCACCATTTTGCGGGCGACCAATACATAGAAGCCACCACCGGCCAATTGCCAGCTACCGGCCTTGCGCTCCCAACCTGACAAGCGGCCTTGCCACGCCTTGGAAGCAAGCGGCGGACGATAGCATCCGAAGCGACGTTTCTCCAGCGCAAAGCCCAGCAGATTCAGCCAGTCGGCAACCCGCGACGGGGAAATGCACCGCGCCTTGCGCAGGGCATCTTTGGCAAAAACATGCCGCAGCCCCCAACTGCTCCAGGGGTTGATCCCCACAATCAACAAATGCCCACCGGGGCGGACGCTGCTGGCAGCTTCACGCAGCAGACCGTGAGGTGACAGACAAAAATCCAGACCGTGCTGCAACACCACCACATCGGCCGCGTGCTCGCATAAAGGCCAGGATTGCTCTTCACAAATGATTTCGACACCCGGTAAAGGCGCGCCCAGCCGCACATTTCGCTGCACTTGCGGGGCCTTGGGCGGCGTGTCGGCACCCGGACCGTAATGCACCAGATAGCCACCGAAATAGCGTCCAAGTTCGTCCTCAAGCACACGCTGCTCATCTTCCAGCAGCAACTGGCCAAGGGGACCAGACAGCCATTCGCGGGCCGAACTGATCAGTGCCAGCCACTCAGGGTCCGCCTGAGCCAATGGTTTATCGGTCATTGTTCCTCCACCTCGCCATCCACCGGTTACGCCTCTTCGTTCGGCTGGTGCTGCAACGCGGCTCGCATTGCAACACCAACAGCCCCTAAGATGCGCCATTGTCTCGCACTTGGGAATTGCACCATGTTACAGATCGACGCCCTGCCCGCCTTCAGCGACAACTACATATGGTTGTTACAGGATACGACCCAAAAACGCTGCGCCGTGGTCGATCCGGGTGACGCCGCCCCGGTTCTGAACTGGCTCAAGCACCATCCCGAGTGGGTACTCAGCGATATTCTGGTCACCCACCATCACCATGACCATGTGGGTGGCGTTGAGCAATTACACACCACCACAGGCGCTAAAGTCTGGGGCCCGGCGCTGGAAAACATTCCCGCGCGACAAGTGCCACTTAACGATAACGATGTGATCAACGTACTGGGAATTGAATTCAAAGTATTTCTGGTACCTGGGCATACCTTGGGTCATATCGCTTATTACCACGCTGATGTTTCAAAGCCACTATTGTTCAGCGGCGATACGTTGTTCGCGGCTGGTTGCGGCCGGTTATTTGAAGGTACTCCTGAACAAATGCATCACTCTTTAAGTCGGTTGGCAGCCTTGCCAGCGCACACTGAGGTGTATTGCACTCACGAATACACACAAAGCAACTTGCGCTTTGCCCAAGCGGTAGAGCCGAATAATCCGGATATTGCCGACCGAGTTGCACAAGTTGCGGCCTGGCGTGACGCAGGCAAAATCAGTTTGCCATCAAGTATTGCGCTTGAATTGCGCACTAATCCGTTTCTGCGGGTTAACGAAATATCTGTTAAAGAAAAAGCTGACGAATGGAACAAGCGTGACAATGACTCGCCCAGCGCGGTCTTTGCCAGCTTGCGTAGCTGGAAAGACAAGTTTTAATCAGCGTCGCGGTTGCCATTAAAATTCTGAATGGTTGACCGCGCCCCACCTGCTTTCTAGAATCGCCCGACATTTTTGCCCGAAACTATCTTTAACCAATGTCGTCATTTAAATCTAACTCCATCAGTTCAGACGCATTGACGCGCTTGGCTAAAGCGATCGCGGTGGTTGTGTCCGCCACTTTGGCGGGATGCCAGAGCTTCGATCATTCGACCCAAACGGTCGATCGGCCCACTCTCAAACTGACCAAACGCATTCCTCAAGAGCCGCTCTGGCTCAAGGAAAAGCCTGGTCCGACCGCCCCCAAAGACGTCTGGGAACGCATGCGCCAAGGCTTCCAGCTACAAGAAGGCCTGGGCGTCAACCCGCGTATCGAACAGCAGCGGTTATGGTTTGCCAGCAACCCGTCTTTTCTTGAAGGCGCCGGCGAACGCGGCAGCTTGTACATTCATTACATCGTCGAACGCCTCGAAGAACGCAACATGCCACTCGAACTGGCTTTATTGCCGGTAATCGAAAGCTCCTACAACCCGATGGCGTATTCCCACGCCAATGCGGTGGGGCTTTGGCAGTTCATCCCGTCCACGGGCCGTTATTTCAATCTGCGCCAAACCCGCGCCTACGATGGCCGTCGCGACATTACCGCCTCGACCCTCGCAGCCATGAACTACCTGACGCGCCTGCATGACATGTTCAACGGTGACTGGCTGCTGGCACTGGCCGCTTATAACGCAGGTGAAGGCACGGTCAGCCGGGCAATTGAACGCAACGAAAAACTCGGCTTGCCGACCGACTACTGGAACCTGCCTTTGCCGCAGGAAACCAAAGACTATGTGCCCAAGCTGCTGGCCCTGTCGCAGGTGGTGCTGACCCCCGAAGCCTATGGCATCAACCTCAACCCGATTGCCAACGAACCGTACTTCGAGATGGTCGAGATCAAGCAGTCCATGGACCTGTCCCGCGTGGCAGCCCTGGCCGAGATCGACGAAGACGAAATGTTTCAGTTGAACCCCGCCTACAAGCAGCGCGCCACCACTGATGGCCCGCAACACTTGCTGGTGCCAACGTCCAAAGCCCAGTTGTTGACCGCCAGCCTGTCGAACCTCAAGCCTGAAGAGCTGGTGAGCCTGCGCCCCAAAAAGGCCGTTTTCGACACCGTTGCCAGCAACCCACCGGCCCGACCAACCCGCCAATACCGGGTTAAACGCGGTGACAACCTGACACTGATCGCCAAAGCCAATAAAGTTGATGTCAAAGACTTGCAGCGCTGGAACAAACTCAGCGGGCATAACCTGAAAGCGGGCCAGACGCTGGTCATGCAGGACACCCGCAGGCCTGCTGCTAAAAAAGCCACAACTTACACCGTTAAAAAAGGCGACTCGTTATACATTGTTGCCAAGCGTTTCAATGTTGAAATGCAGCATCTTAAGCGCTGGAATCCAAATTCAGCCAAGGCCCTCAAGCCCGGTCAAGTCCTGACGGTCTACAAGCCGCACTGATTCGGTTCGCACGTTCATGCGGGCAAGCATACTCCTACTAAATTGCAGGAAGTTGCTTGCCCGCAGTGCTTTCTGGCGTGGCCTTTTTCCTACAGATACAAGCTGTTACTGTACGGAAACCTTCAGCCCAATGCCCGGATCGAATACCTGACTTAATGCGTCCCCTTCTGTTAGTTCTTATCAATCTGGCCTTGAGCTTTCCGGCGAGTGCGACCCTGAGTGAAAGCCACGGTTATGCACAGTTCGGTACTCTCAAATACCCGGCAACGTTTACTCATTTCGATTGGGTAAATCCCGACGCGCCTAAAGGCGGGACGTTACGGGTCATGGCATTTGGCACGTTTGACACGCTCAACCCTTATTCCTTCAAGGGCACCAGCCCGGTTTCGACTGCAAACTTCTTGCAATACGGGGTCAACGAACTCAACGAGACATTAATGGCCGGTACTGGCCAATATGCCCCTTCCGGTGACGAACCTACGTCCAGTTATGGCTTGATTGCACAATCAGTCGAATACAACGAAGACCGCAGTTGGGTGGTGTTTAACCTGCGACCCGAAGCGCGTTTTCATGACGGCAAACCTATCACTGCTTACGACGTAGCGTTTTCTTACAACTTGCTGCTAAAAGAAGGCCATCCTCAATACCGGACCAACCTTCAAGAAGTTCAGCGCGTCGACATCTTGGGACCCAAGCGCATCCGTTTTGTGTTTAAACGTGCGGGCAATCCGTTATTGATTCTGCGGCTGGGTGAATTGCCGGTTTTGCCACAGCATTACTGGGCGAAACGGGACTTTAAAGCGACAACGTTCGAGCCACCGCTGGGCAGCGGGCCTTATCGCATCACCAAGGTGACGCCAGGCCGGCAGTTAGTGTTTGAACATGTCAAAAACTGGTGGGGCGCCAACCTGCCGGTCAATCGCGGTAAATACAATTTCGACCGGATCGAAGTGGAGTTTTACCGTGACAGCAACGTTGCCTTCGAAGCGTTCAAGGCGGGCGAATTCGACATTTATATCGAACACCAGGCCAAGAACTGGGCCAATGCCTACCGGTTTCCGGCTGTACGCCGTGGCGATGTGATCAAGGCTGAAATCACCCATCAGATCCCGACCCAGACACAAGGCCTGTTTATGAACAGCCGCCGCAGCACTTTCGCGCAAGCTAATGTTCGCGAAGCGCTGGGGCAAATGTTCGACTTCGAATGGACCAACCGCGCCTTATTCAATGGCTCATATCAACGGGCCGAAAGCTACTACCCCAACAGTGAGTTCTCGGCCAGCGGCATCCCACAGGGCCATGAATGGCTGATGCTCTCCCCTTGGCGCAGCCAGCTGCCACCCGAGCTGTTCAGCCAGGCCTTCAGCCTGCCGAAAACTGATGGCCGCGGCATCCCCCGCGAGACCATGCGCCATGCTCTGGATTTGTTGGCCCAAGGTGGCTGGAAATTGTCCGGGCAACGCTTGCTCAATAGCGAAGGCAAACCGCTGACGTTCGAGATATTGCTGGTCAATCCGAACCTCGAACGCATTTTGCAACCTTATGTCGAGAACCTCGCCAGCATCGGTATCGAAGCGCGGCTGCGCACTGTCGACCGCGCGCAATACAAACAGCGGCTGGACCAATTCGATTTCGACATGATCCTGATGACACTCGATCAGACCTTGAGCCCAGGGCTTGAACAGTGGCAGTACTTCCACTCCAGCCAGGCCAACGTCAAGGGCAGCAAGAACTTTGCAGGGGTTGCCAGCCCGATCGTCGATCAATTGCTGGAAAAACTCCTGGCCGCACAGAACCGCGAAGAACAACTGGCTGCTGGCCGGGCGCTGGATCGCGTTTTACTCTGGCAGCACTACATGATTCCCAACTGGTATCTGAATTATCACCGCCTGGCGTACCGCAACCGGTTCGCCTTTGTGACGACGCCGCCTTACACGCTGGGCCTTAGCGCATGGTGGCTCAAGCCTACGGAGAAAACCCGATGATGCCTTTGCGTACCTGGCTAAAACCGCTGGCCGGCCTGTTGCTGGCCAGTGCGACCTGTGCGGCATTGGCCGCTCCACAACATGCGTTGACGCTTTACGATGAGCCGCCGAAATACCCGGCTGACTTCAAACATGTCGATTACGTGAACCCGGATGCCCCCAAGGGCGGCACCTTTCGCAAATCAACCACCGGCAGCTTTGACAGCCTCAACCCGTTTATCAACAAGGGCGTACCGGCCGAAGGGATTGAAATGACCTTCGACACCCTGACCCGCCAGACGCTGGACGAACCGTTTACCTCCTACGGTTTAATCGCGCAAAAGATGGAAAAGGCGCCGGATAACAGCTGGGTACGTTTTTACCTGCGCCCCGAAGCCAAGTTCAACGATGGCCACCCGATCCGCGCCGAAGACGTGGTGTTTACCTTCGACACACTGATGAAGAACGGCTCGCCGCTGTACAAGGGCTATTACAGCGATGTCGACCAGGCCATTGCCGAGAACCCGTTGCAGGTGAAGTTCACCTTCAAGCACAACAAAAACCGCGAACTGCCGTTGATTCTGGGGCAACTGCCCGTCCTGCCCAAGCATTGGTGGGAAACCCGAGACTTCGGTAAAGGCAACCTTGAAATCCCTGTCGGCAGCGGCCCCTACACCATTACCGATATCAAACCCGGGCGTTCCATCCGCTACGAGCGCAACAAGGATTACTGGGGCAAAGACCTGCCAATCAACAAGGGCCTGTACAACTTCGATGCGATTACCGTGGACTACTTCCGCGACAACAGCGTGGCATTCGAAGCCCTCAAGGCCGGGCAGTTTGATTACTGGTTCGAAATCAGCGCCAAGAACTGGGCGAGTGCCTACAACGCGCCCGCCTTCACCCAGGGCCGCTTGAAAAAAGAAGAAATTCGCAACCATAACCCGACCGGCATGCAGGGGTTTATCTTCAACCTGCGCAAACCCATGTTTCAGGATGTACGGGTACGCGAAGCTCTGAGCCTGCTATTTGACTTCGAATGGGCCAACAAGCAATTGTTCAGCGGCGCCTATTCACGCACTGGCAGTTATTTTGAGAACTCGGAAATGGCCGCCAAGGAGCTTCCGAGCGCAGAAGAGCTGGCTATTTTAGAACCCTTGCGCGGCCAGATACCGGACAAGGTCTTCACCGAGGTCTTCAAACCCAACGTCACCGACGCCAGCGGCATGATTCGCGACCAACAGCGCCGCGCCTATCAACTGCTGCAAGACGCTGGCTGGCGTATCGTCGATGACAAGATGGTCGACGCCCAGGGCAAGCCGGTAAAAATTGAGTTCTTGCTGGCGCAATCGGAATTCGAGCGCATTCTGCTGCCTTACAAACGCAACCTCAGCGATCTGGGTATCGACCTGCAAATTCGTCGGGTCGACACCTCGCAATACCTCAATCGCCTGCGCTCACGGGACTTCGACATGATTGTCGGCAGCTTCCCGCAGTCCAACTCGCCGGGCAGTGAGCAGCGTGAATACTGGGAATCGTCGAGCTACGACAAACCCGGTAGCCGTAATTTTATTGGCCTTAAAGACCCGGCCATCGATCAACTGACCGAAGACCTGATCCATGCCGATTCCCGGCAAAGCCTGATCAACCACGCCCGGGCGCTGGACCGCGTATTGCAATGGGGCTACTACGTCATCCCCAACTGGCACATCAAAACCTGGCGCGTTGCGTACTCGCACAACATTGGCCACCCGGCGGTGACCCCGCTGTATGACATCGGCACCGAGACGTGGTGGGCAAAACCTGATGCAGCACCCGTAACCCCGACCAAACCCACAAGCGAAAGCCTGGAGCCGTAAATGCTGGCGTATATATTCAGGCGACTGCTGCTAATCATTCCGACGCTGTTCGGCATTCTGCTGATTAACTTCGTCATTATTCAGGCCGCCCCCGGCGGCCCGGTTGACCAGATGATCGCCAAACTTGAAGGCTTCGACGGAGCAACCAGCCGTATCGCCGGAGGCGGCTCGGAAGTCTCGGTGGCTGGCTCCAGCTACCGGGGCGCGCAAGGCCTGGACCCGGCGCTGCTTGAAGAAATCGAGAAGATGTACGGTTTCGACAAGTCAGCGTCTGAACGCCTGTGGATCATGATCAAGAACTACGCCCAACTGGATTTCGGTGAGAGTTTTTTCCGGGATGCCAAGGTCATCGACCTGATCAAAGAAAAAATGCCGGTGTCCATTTCGCTGGGGTTGTGGAGCACGCTGATCATGTACCTGGTCTCGATCCCGCTGGGCATCGCCAAGGCCACGCGCCATGGCAGCCACTTTGACGTCTGGACCAGTTCGGCAATCATTATCGGTTACGCGATTCCGGCCTTTTTGTTTGCCATTCTGCTGATCGTGGTGTTCGCCGGGGGCAGTTATCTGGACTGGTTCCCATTGCGCGGGCTGACCTCCAACAACTTCGACGAGCTCAGCGTGGGCGGCAAGATCCTCGACTATTTCTGGCACTTGGCGCTGCCCATCACCGCGCTGGTCATCGGTAACTTTGCCACCATGACCTTGCTGACCAAAAACAGCTTTCTGGATGAGATCAACAAACAATACGTGGTCACGGCCAAGGCCAAGGGCTTGACCAATCACCGCGTGCTCTACGGGCACGTGTTTCGCAACGCCATGCTGCTGGTGATTGCCGGCTTTCCGTCGGCCTTCATCGGCATCTTCTTTACCGGTTCATTGCTGGTTGAAGTGATCTTCTCGCTGGACGGCCTCGGGTTGATGAGCTTTGAAGCTGCGATCAATCGCGATTACCCGGTGGTGTTTGGCACCCTGTTTATCTTCACGCTGGTCGGGCTGGTGGTGAAACTGATCGGCGACCTCTCATACACCCTGGTTGATCCGCGTATCGACTTTGAAAGCCGGGAGCATTGAGATGAAACTGTCCCCTCTCAATCGACGACGTTTCGAACGTTTCAAAGCCAACAAGCGTGGCTGGTGGTCTTTGTGGCTGTTTATCGTGCTGTTTGGGCTGAGCCTGGGCGCTGAACTGATCGCCAATGACAAACCACTAGTGGTCCACTACGACGGCGAATGGTATTTCCCGGCGCTCAAGCGCTATCCGGAAACCGACTTCGGCGGTGAGTTCCCGCTCGAGGCCAACTACAAAAGCCCGTATATCCGCGAACTGCTGGCCAAGAAAGACGCCCTGGTGGTGTGGCCACCGATCCCCTACAGCTATCAGAGCATTAACTACGACCTGAAAGTGCCAGCCCCCGCTCCGCCGTCTCTGGAAAACTGGCTGGGCACCGACGACCAAGGGCGCGATGTGCTGGCACGGGTGATTTATGGCTTCAGGATTTCAGTGCTGTTCGCCCTGACGTTGACCATTTTGAGCTCGATCATCGGCGTTATTGCAGGTGCGCTTCAGGGCTTCTATGGCGGCTGGGTCGATCTGGCAGGCCAGCGCTTCCTGGAGATCTGGTCCGGGCTACCGGTGCTGTACTTGCTGATTATTCTGGCGAGTTTTGTTCAGCCCAACTTCTGGTGGCTGCTGGGGATCATGCTGCTGTTCTCATGGATGAGCCTGGTGGATGTGGTGCGCGCCGAATTTTTGCGCGGGCGAAACCTGGAATATGTACGCGCCGCTCGCGCACTCGGCATGCAAGACATGGCCATCATGTACCGGCACATCCTGCCCAACGCCATGGTTTCGACCATGACCTTTATGCCGTTTATTTTGACCGGCGCCATTGGCACGCTCACCGCGCTGGACTTCCTGGGCTTTGGCCTGCCGCCGGGCGCGCCGTCGCTGGGCGAACTGGTCGCGCAGGGCAAATCCAACCTGCAAGCGCCGTGGCTGGGCATCAGCGCCTTTGCGGTGCTGGCCATCATGCTGAGCCTGCTGGTGTTTATCGGCGAGTCCGCTCGCGATGCCTTCGATCCGAGGAAATAAGATGACGCAGGACATTCTGATCGAAGTGCGTGATCTCGCCGTTGAGTTTGTCACCGGCGAGCAATCACACCGTGTTGTGCAAGGCATCAATTTCGATATCAAACGCGGCGAAACCCTGGCACTGGTTGGCGAAAGCGGCTCCGGCAAATCGGTGACCGCACACTCCATTCTGCGGCTGCTGCCCTACCCCATGGCGCGCCATCCACACGGCAGCATTGAGTATGCCGGGCAAGACCTGCTGCACCTGGATGAGAAAAAGCTGCGGCATATTCGCGGCAACCGCATTGCCATGATTTTTCAGGAGCCCATGACCTCGCTGAACCCGCTGCACAGCATTGAAAAACAAATCAATGAAGTGCTGGGCATTCACAAAGGCCTGACCGGCAAAGAGGCCACCCTGCGCACGCTGGAGCTGCTTGAGCTGGTGGGCATCCCCGAGCCACACAAACGCCTTAAAGCGCTGCCACACGAGCTGTCAGGTGGCCAGCGCCAGCGTGTCATGATCGCCATGGCCCTGGCCAATGAACCCGAACTGTTAATTGCCGACGAACCCACCACCGCACTGGACGTCACCGTTCAGTTGAAAATCCTCGAATTGCTCAAGGAATTACAGGCGCGTCTGGGCATGTCGCTGTTACTGATCAGTCACGATTTGAACCTGGTTCGACGAATTGCGCACAGAGTATGTGTCATGCAGCGCGGTTGCATCGTCGAACAAGCATCGTGTGAGCAATTGTTTCGTTCACCACAGCATCCGTACACCCGGGAACTGCTCAGCGCAGAGCCCAGCGGAGGCCCGGCTGACACGCTTGCCGGGGCGCCGTTGCTGGAAGTCGAGGACCTCAAAGTGTGGTTCCCGATCAAAAAAGGCTTGTTACGCAAGACCGTGGATTACGTCAAAGCGGTCGACGGGATTAACTTCACCCTGCCTCAAGGGCAGACCCTGGGGATTGTGGGAGAAAGCGGATCAGGAAAATCGACGCTGGGCCTGGCGATTTTGCGCCTGATTGGCAGCGAAGGATTGATCCGTTTTGAAGGCAAACGGTTAGACTGCATGTCACGCCAGGAAGTAAGACCCCTGCGCAGAGAAATGCAGGTGGTGTTTCAGGACCCGTTTGGCAGTCTCAGCCCACGCATGAGCGTCAGCGAGATCGTCGGTGAAGGCTTGCGCATTCACCGTATGGGCACACCTGAAGAGCAGGAAAAGGCAATTATTGAAGCCTTGCGAGAAGTAGGTCTGGATCCGGAAACCCGGCACCGCTACCCTCACGAGTTTTCTGGCGGGCAACGGCAACGAATCGCCATTGCCCGGGCACTGGTATTAAAACCGGCGTTGATTCTGCTGGACGAGCCAACCTCAGCGTTGGACCGCACAGTACAGCGCCAGGTAGTCGAGTTGTTACGCTCGCTGCAAACCAAGTACAACCTGACATATTTGTTTATCAGCCATGACCTGGCGGTAGTCAAAGCGCTGAGCCACCAACTGATGGTGGTCAAGCATGGCCAAGTGGTCGAACAGGGTGATGCGCAAAGTATCTTTGCCTCACCGCAACATCCATATACACAACAGCTGCTGGAAGCCGCCTTTTTGGCACCAGTGGCTGTCGATTAACCTGATAGAGGAACAACACATGGGTTTTCTCGCCGGTAAGCGCGTCCTGATCGTCGGTGTCGCCAGCAAATTGTCCATCGCTTCTGGCATTGCTGCCGCCATGCACCGTGAAGGCGCTGAACTTGCCTTCACTTATCAGAACGAAAAGCTTAAAGGCCGCGTTGAAGAGTTCGCCGCAGGCTGGGGCTCGGGCCCGGAACTGTGCTTCCCTTGCGACGTTGCCTGCGATGAAGAAATCGCCAAGGTTTTCGAAGACCTGAGCAAGAAGTGGGACGGCCTGGACTGCATCGTCCACTCCGTAGGTTTCGCCCCTGGCGACCAACTGGACGGTGACTTCACCGACGCCACCACCCGTGAAGGCTTCCGCATCGCTCACGACATCAGCGCCTACAGCTTCGTGGCCCTGGCCAAAGCTGGTCGCCCAATGATGAAAGGCCGCAATGGCAGCCTGCTGACCCTGTCCTACCTGGGTGCCGAGCGCACCATGCCTAACTACAACGTGATGGGCATGGCCAAAGCCAGCCTGGAAGCCGGTGTACGTTACCTGGCAGGCAGCCTGGGCCCAGAAGGCACTCGCGTAAACTGCGTGTCGGCCGGTCCGATCCGCACCTTGGCCGCTTCGGGCATCAAGAACTTCCGCAAAATGCTGGCAGCCAACGAAGCTCAAACCCCGCTGCGCCGTAACGTAACCATCGAAGAAGTCGGCAACGCCGGTGCCTTCCTGTGTTCCGACCTGGCCTCGGGCATCAGCGGCGAAATCATGTACGTAGACGGCGGCTTCAACACCACCGCTATGGGCAGCCTCGAAGAGTAATTGCTTCGGCGCAACCGCCAATAAAAACGCCCGGTGCAGAGTCTGCACCGGGCGTTTTTTGTTTTGGCTCACAGCCCGCGTCAGCTATCTGCCTCACCAGGCGCATGCTGCGCGGTAAATAGCCGCACGACGCTGGTCATGTTCTCTGCACCTAGCCCTTGCGCCATTGCCTGCTGAAACACCCCATGTGCCGCAGCGATGGTCGGTGCATCCCTGGAAATTCCGGCTTCATTCAACACGTATCCGAAGTCTTTCTCGATGAGTTCTACGGGAAACTGCGGGGCGAAGTTCTCTGCCAGCATCGTATTGGCAAGGTAAGTGGCAACCGGCGCCCAGACAGAAGTGCCTGCCATCGCCGCCAACACGTGCGAAGCATCGGCGCCACTGCGCTTAAGCATGCCGATGATCTCAGCCAAACCGGTTACTTGTATGCCTAACAAGGCATTGGTTGCGAGCTTGGTGAGCGCCCCATGCCCCAATGCACCGGTATGGTGGATACCAGAACCCAATGCACCCAACACAGGACGACAACGCTCAAGCACCTGTGTGTCCCCGCCGATCAGGTAGGTCAGCTGCCCTGTATCGGCCTGCAACCGGGATCCGGAGACCGGCGCCTCCAGCAGTGATACCCGTTGATGCTGCATCTGCGCACCCAGCATCTGTATCCAGCCCGACGTCAGGGTTGAACTCTCGATTGCGACAGTGCCGGGTGACATACCCGCGAGCGCCCCACGCTCAGGATCCAGCCATACGAAACGCGACACTTCATCGTCACGCAGCATAGCGATCACAAACTCGGCGCCTTGGCTGGCGTCCCTTGGCGACGCTGCCAGGGTGGCGCCCAAGTCAACCAACGGTTGCGCAGCCCGGCCCGTGCGGCTCCAGACCGTGACCTTGTGCCCGGCGGCGATCAGTCGAGCGGCCATCCGCGACCCCATCGCCCCCAGGCCCAGTACTGTAATGTTGCTCATGCTTTAACAACCTGCTTGATAAGTGTGTAGAGAAAACGAATAGCATCAAGACCTGCGGGCTTTGCGCTCGCGGCTGACAAACAGCACCGCAAGCCCGGCCAACGCGAAAGCTGCCGATACAAACGGTATGGGCAACGGGCCGGCCAGATTGATCAACAGCCCCCCAACCAGAGAGCCCAGCCCGATAGCAGCATTGAATACAGAGACGTTGATAGAGGTGGCGGCATCTGCAGCGCCTTCGATTTTAGATGTTTCTTTAAACACCAAGGTCTGCAGCAAGACGGGAAGCGCACCGTAGGCCGCGCCCCAGGCCGCCAGCGTGACAATGACCGCGGTGTGGCTAAGCGCAGCGGTATTCAGGCATGCCAGGCTCACGCCAAGCAGCACCGTCACTACTCCCAGACTGGCCCGTGGCGCTCGCGCGGCAAAGGGCCCGATGGCAAAGTTGGTGACCACGCCCGCAGCGCCGTAAACCAGCAGGAGCAAGCTGATCTGCGCGGCACACTGCCTGGCTACCTGCTCGAGGTACGGTGCAATGTAGGTGTAAGCCAGAAAGTTACCGGTCACGACAAAGGCGGTGATCCCAAATATCGCCAGCAAAGAACGACTCTTGAGCACAGACGACATGGCCCCGCGTTTGGCCGTTCGGGAAATACGCACAGCCGGGACAGACCAGACAATCAGCATGAACACGATCAGGCTCAGCACAGAGAGTGCCGCGAATACCGCGCGCCACCCATAGAGATCGCCCAGCATGGACCCCGCAGGAACGCCGAGCACGGCGGCCAGTGAAACGCCGCCGAACACGATAGACGTCGCGCGCACCGCATTGCGAGCAGCAACCAGGTGCACGGCGGTGACAACCGCGGTCGACCAGAACACACCAATGGCAGCGGCAACCAGAATTCGGCCGATGAACACAACGAAATAACCTGAGGCCAGAAAGGTAATCAGATTACCGATGCAACATACGGCCAGAAGACCCGACATCAGGGTTTTACGGTTGATGTGCCCCAACAGGCTGGTGAGAGGTGCGGCAGTGAGGGCCACCATGAAAGCAAAGATCGTGACCAGGTAGCCTGCAACGCCCAGCGAGACGTGCAGCCCTTGGGCCAGTGCCGGTAGAACACCGACCGGCATGAGTTCTGTGCTGACAAAAGAAAAGCACCCCAGGCTTAAAGCGAGCACGGCGCTTGCACTTCGCCCTTTAGAGACCCTCATCCCGTGGTGTTGCGACGCTGAAGGATCAGGGCTTGAATCTGTAACTATCGATTGCATCATTTCATCCCGAATGAATGGCGATGGGAAAGGCCAACACACCCGATGAATGTGGTGTGCTGAGCGAGAGCCAGTGTGGGATTTACTTCGCAGAAGTGCGATAGCATGAGAGTCACAACATCTATGCCCCGGAGTCATTAATGCGAACGTTCAGCCCCCAACTGCTTGAAGGCGTGGATGTCATGGCCGCAGTGGTCGACACACGAAGTTTTGGCGGCGCAGCCCAAGTGCTGGACATGTCCCAGTCCGGTGTCAGCAGAGCCGTCGCCCGACTGGAAACCCGATTGGGGATCCGGATTTTCGAACGCACCACACGATCAGTCAGGCTGACCGAAGAAGGTCGTCATTTTTACGAGCAGGTGATGCCTTTGATCGGCGCTCTGGCCGAGGTCACCAGCAGTGCCGCCGGTGACGCACAAATGGTCCAGGGTCGCCTGCGCATCAATGTCGACCCGCTATTTGCACGCTTCATCCTTGGGCCGCGACTGGGGCCTTTTCTGGACAGCTATCCGGACTTGGAACTGGACATGCGCAGCAAGGAAGATCTGGGAGATCTGGTGGCAGATGGCTTTGATCTGGCTCTGCGCTTTGGGCACCCTCTCCCATCGTCGCTTGTCGCCCGAAAACTGTTCGACACTCGGGTTTTGGCCATGGCATCCCCGGCCTACTTAGAGCGTTTTGGACATCCGACAGATCCACGTGAACTGGAACACACGCCTCACCGCTGCATTCTTTTCCGGGAACCTGTGACGGGAAAACCGTTTGCCTGGGAGTTTCACCAGCAGCGTAAACAATTGACCGTGAAGCCCCAGGGGCAACTCACGGTCAATGACCCAGGAACGGTCTACAGCGCCTGCCTGGCAGGCCTGGGCATTGCCCAGCTATTCGAACTGGGGATTGAGCAATACACCTCATCAAATCAGTTGGTGCAACTGTTCCCCGAATGGTCGGACCAGCAATTCCCGCTCTACGCCTACTACCCGTCACGCCATCACGTCCCGGCCAAAACTCGCGCCCTGCTCAGCTTTGTGATGAACCTGATCAAATAAGGTGTTTTGTCAGCGTTTGGACCGCAAAAAAAATGGCCGCTCAGTGAGCGGCCATTTTTAGTGAAGCGAAGCTGAGAGCTTAGTAGCGCTCAACCTTGGCTTCGTTTTCCAACTGCTTGCGGTAGGCAGCAAAGTCTTGCTGACCCGAACGCGACGCCAGGAAGCGACGGTAAGAAGCTTTCTCTTCGTCGGTTGGCTTCGCATCATCGTTTACGCCATTGAGGCGTAGCACGACCACGGTGCCATCAGCCAGGCTAACAGTGCTAAAGGTCGGCTTGTCCTTGGCTGCCGGCTTAGGCATGCGGAAGACCGCTTGCAGCACGACAGGATCAATACCGTCCTGACCACGGGTGACGGCTTCATCAACTTTCCACGACTGGCCGGCAACCGGCTGGTTCAACGCCAGCTTGCCATCGCGCAGATCTTTGATGATGCCTTCAGCCTTGGCTTTAGCAGCGCCAGCCGCCTGCTCTTTGACCAGGTGTGCATGAATGCTCGAGGCAACGGCTTCCAGAGGCAGTTGCTCTGGCTTACGGTGCTCTTTGACACGCAGAACCACAACGGTCTCAGGGTCAAGCTCAAGTGCGGTGCTGTTCGCGCCTTCATCCATCACTTCGGTGCTGAATGCGGCTTGAACCACAGCGCGGTTGGCAGCGATGCCTTCACCACCCTCACGACCAAACGGTGCCGAGGTGTGAACGGTCAGGTTCAGCTCTTGCGCCGGTTGGGCCAGATCGGATGCTTCGAAAGCCGAGTCTTCCAACTGCTTGGTTGCATCGACGAAGCGGCGCTCAACCTGCTGGGTTTTAAGATCACGGGTCAGTTTGTCTTTCAAGCTGGCAAAGCTCGGCACTTCTGGTGCCTCAACGCCCAACAGCTTTATCAAGTGGTAACCAAAACTGGTACGCACCGGCTCCGATACCTGATCTTTTTTCAACGCATAGACAGCCGTCTCAAAGGTTGGGTCGTAGACACCCGGGCCTGCAAAGCCAAGGTCACCGCCGTTGGCAGCCGAACCCGGGTCTTGGGAGAACTCTTTGGCCAGTGCTTCGAAGCTTTCGCCTTTTGCCAAGCGCTGTTGAATGTCTTCAATTTTGGCTTTGGCTTGCGCGTCGCTGACCTTGTCGTTGACTTCAATCAGGATGTGCGCAGCGCGGCGCTGTTCAGCCAGGTTGGCGATTTCTTTCTGATAAAGGGCTTGCAGCTCCTCATCTTTGACTGCCACCTGGTCGAAGAAGGCGGACTTCTTCAATTCGATGTAATCAATCACCACCTGATCAGGGGTCATGAACTCTTTGGCGTGCTCGTCGTAGTAAGCCTTAACCTCGTCATCGCTGACCTTCACCGCAGCTGGATCAGCCTTGATGTTCAGGGTGGCGAAATCACGGGTTTGCTTCTCAAGACGGGCAAACGCGTTCACTTCTTCGTCGGTCACGAAACCACTGCCTGCCAAACCGGCACGCAACTGACCAATCAGCATTTCCTGACCTAGCATTTCGCGAAATTGCAGTCGGCCGTAACCCAGTTGACGAATCACCTGGTCGAAACGTTCAGGGCTGAACTGGCCATTGTCCTGGAACTCTGGTGTTTGCAGGATTACCTGGTCCAAAGCCGCTTCCGAGAAGGAGAACTTGGCCTGGTTGGCGCCTTGCAGCAACAGCTTGCGGTCAATCAACCCTTTGAGGGCTGCATCGTGCAGCATTTTTTCGTCCAGCAATGCAGGGTCGAAATCCTTGCCCAGTTGTTGCATCAACTGACGACGTTGCATGTCGACAGCTTGGCTGAGCTCAACCTGAGTGATTTCTTCACCGTTTACTTTGGCCGCATCCTTGCTGTGAGAGGTGGCTTGAAAAATCGCATCGAAACCGGTCAACGCCATCAACGCGACGATGACACCGATGATGGTCTTGGCAATCCAGCCTTGTGAATTGTCCCTGATATTTTGCAGCATGCTTCCCCCAGAAACGGTCTTGCACAATGAGCAACCGTGGAGCGTGGGTAGAGTCCGGATAGAAGAAAGGCGCATCCGAGGATGCGCCTTCTCGTAACTGGCGGAGCGGACCGGGCTCGAACCCGCGACCCTCGGCGTAACACGTCAACATAACCATCGACGGTACTACCGCTCCGCTGCCAAGCCTGGCGTGCGCCTGACCCGGTTGGGTAAAAAGTGTTACAGAAACTTAGTTAACCGCTTCTTTCAGCGCTTTACCGGCTTTGAAGCCTGGTTTTTTAGCGGCAGGAATTTCCAGCGTTTTACCAGTCTGTGGGTTACGACCTGTGCGAGCAGGGCGATCGGTCACAGAGAAAGTACCGAAACCAACCAGTACCACAGAGTCGCCGGCCTTAAGAGCGCCAGTGACGGATTCGATTACTGCGTCCAGCGCACGGCCAGCTGCAGCTTTCGGGATATCAGCAGATGCAGCGATAGCATCAATCAGTTCCGACTTGTTCACTCTAAGTCCCCTTATATCTGTCTGAGTATGTTTCTAAAGTTTTTTGGTAAAGCTAAACGTTTGCCTGAGTATTACGGACACTTATAGAGCCGCTTTATAACAAGGGCTCTATACAGCGTCAAGAAAGCCCCTCAGGCAAATTCGTATTAATGCGTGCTAATTCTTTCCTTAGAGTCAGACTCGCGCTTCTCATCCTTGGCAACAATCTCAGGAGCCACATCTGGCAAGGGCTCCGGGGCGTATTGCAGCGCAATTTGCAGGACCTCGTCAATCCATTTAACCGGTTTAATCTGAAGATCCTGCTTGATGTTGTCAGGAATTTCCTTCAGATCGCGGACATTCTCTTCAGGAATAATGACCGTTTTGATTCCACCGCGATGGGCTGCCAGGAGTTTTTCCTTAAGACCGCCGATGGCCAGTACCTGACCACGCAGGGTAATTTCACCGGTCATTGCAACATCAGCTCGCACAGGAATCAGCGTAAGTGCCGACACCAATGCAGTGCACATTCCTACACCCGCGCTAGGGCCATCTTTAGGTGTGGCGCCTTCGGGCATGTGAATGTGGATGTCACGTTTCTCGTGGAAATCCAATGGGATACCGAGGCTCTTGGCTCGGCTGCGAACCACCGTCAACGCTGCGGTAATGGACTCAACCATCACATCACCCAGCGAACCGGTCTTGATCAACTGGCCTTTGCCAGGCACGACAGCCGACTCAATGGTGAGCAATTCGCCACCCACTTGCGTCCAGGCCAGGCCCGTCACTTGACCGATTTGATCTTCCTGCTCAGCCAAGCCATAGCTGAATTTTCTTACGCCGAGGAAGTGTTCCAACAGCTCCGGCGTCACGGTGACGGCAAAGCGTTTTTCCAGTGCATGTTCCTTCACGGCCTTGCGGCAGATCTTCGCAATTTGACGCTCAAGGCCCCGCACACCGGCTTCACGGGTGTAATAACGGATGATGTCGCGGATGGCCGCGTTATCAAAAGCCAGCTCGCCTTTCTTCAAACCATTCGCTTCAATTTGTTTCGGAGCGAGATATTTGACCGCGATGTTGATCTTTTCGTCTTCGGTGTAGCCCGGCAGACGAATCACTTCCATCCGGTCCAGCAAGGCTGGCGGGATGTTCATGGAGTTCGAGGTGCACAGGAACATGACGTCGGACAGGTCGTAATCGACCTCAAGGTAATGGTCGTTGAAGTTGTGGTTTTGCTCCGGATCCAGCACCTCCAGCAGGGCCGACGCCGGGTCGCCACGCATGTCACTGCCCATTTTGTCGATTTCATCGAGCAGGAACAGCGGGTTACGCACCCCAACCTTGGTCATCTTTTGAATCAATCGGCCCGGCATGGAACCGATGTAAGTGCGGCGGTGACCACGGATTTCAGCTTCATCACGCACGCCACCCAAGGCCATGCGTACAAACTTGCGGTTTGTCGCGTGGGCAATGGACTCTGCCAGCGAAGTTTTACCCACGCCAGGCGGCCCAACCAGGCACAGCACAGGACCGCGAATTTTCTTCACGCGCTTTTGCACAGCGAGGTATTCGAGGATCCGCTCTTTGACTTCTTCCAGGCCGTAGTGGTCGGCATCCAGAATGTCTTCAGCGCGTTTGAGATCCAGACGCACCTTACTTTGAGCCTTCCACGGCACCTGCACCAGCCAGTCGATGTAGGAGCGCACGACGGTCGCTTCTGCCGACATTGGCGACATTTGTTTGAGCTTGTTCAGCTCAGCCTGGGCCTTGGTCATCGCATCTTTGGGCAAGCCCGCTTCATCAATGCGTTTTTTCAGTTCTTCGATTTCATTGTGACCTTCGTCACCGTCACCCAGCTCTTTCTGAATGGCTTTCATTTGCTCATTCAGGTAGTACTCGCGCTGGCTGCGCTCCATCTGCTTTTTGACACGGCCACGAATGCGCTTTTCAACTTGCAGCAAGTCGATCTCGGCATCCAGCAACGCCAGCACATGCTCAACCCGGTCTTGCAGGTTGATGATTTCGAGGATTTCCTGCTTTTGCTCGATTTTGAGAGCCATGTGGGCAGACATGGTGTCTACCAGACGGCTCGGCTCATCAATGCTGTTGAGCGAAGACAGCACCTCGGCCGGCACTTTTTTACCCAGCTGTACGTACTGCTCGAATTGCGAGAGCAAGCTGCGTACAAAGACTTCGGACTCACGCTCTGCTACGGCCACTTCGTCAATCAGCGAGACTTCGGCGCTCAGGTAGCCTTCAGCCTGGCCGAAATGCTCCACAGCGCCACGCTGCTCGCCCTCAACCAGTACTTTAACGGTACCGTCCGGCAGCTTGAGCAGTTGCAGGACAGTTGCAATCGTACCTACACGATAGAGCGCGTCTTCGCCCGGATCATCGTCTGCAGGGTTTTTCTGAGCCAACAGCAGAATCTGCTTGTCGCCCGTCATCGCAGCCTCAAGGGCCTCGATTGATTTCTCACGTCCCACGAACAGTGGGATAACCATGTGCGGATAAACAACGACATCGCGCAATGGCAGGAGAGGCAATTCGATGGTTGTCTTCATGATTTCGCCTCTACGGCGGCCATAAGGCCGTAATCAGGTGGAAGTAAGCTTGAAGCCAAGATGGGGGCTGTCTCGAAAAAAAACAAGCACTGAGCGACAGGAAAAACAAAGGGGCCCGAAGGCCCCTTCTTTAACACGCAATATGTCATACGCAGCAATACATTTACGCGTCAGGTGCAGCCTTGGCAGCCACTTCGTTGCTTTCGTAAATAAACAACGGTTGGGACTTACCTTCTATAACGCTTTCGTCGATCACCACTTTACTCACCTCGGACTGCGAGGGGATTTCATACATGGTATCGAGCAGTACGCTTTCGAGAATCGAACGCAGACCACGAGCACCGGTCTTGCGCTCAAGGGCGCGCTTGGCCACTGCCTTCAGTGCGTCTGCACGAAACTCAAGGTCAACGCCTTCCATCTCGAACAACTTGCCGTATTGCTTGGTCAGCGCGTTCTTGGGCTCAGTCAGAATCTGGATCAGTGCCGCTTCATCCAGTTCGTCCAGGGTAGCCAGAACAGGCAAACGGCCGACAAATTCCGGGATCAGACCGAACTTGACCAGATCATCAGGTTCGACTTCACGCAGCGATTCGCCAACTTTCTTGCCCTCTTCCTTGCTGCGAACTTCGGCACTGAAGCCGATGCCGCCGCGAGTCGAGCGCGCCTGCACAACCTTTTCAAGGCCCGAGAATGCGCCGCCGCAGATAAACAGAATGTTGCGGGTATCAACCTGCAAGAACTCTTGCTGCGGATGCTTGCGACCACCTTGAGGCGGTACGGAAGCCACGGTGCCTTCGATCAGTTTCAGCAACGCTTGCTGCACACCTTCGCCGGAAACATCACGGGTAATCGAAGGGTTGTCAGATTTGCGCGAAATCTTGTCGATTTCATCGATGTAGACGATACCCATCTGGGCTTTCTCTACGTCGTAATCGCATTTCTGCAGCAACTTCTGAATGATGTTCTCAACATCTTCACCCACATAACCGGCTTCGGTCAGTGTGGTGGCATCAGCGATGGTGAAAGGTACGTTCAGCAGACGAGCCAAGGTTTCGGCCAGCAGGGTTTTACCCGAGCCGGTAGGTCCGATCAGCAGGATGTTGCTCTTGCCGAGCTCGACGTCGTCGTTCTTTTTGTCACGCTGGTTCAGGCGCTTGTAGTGGTTGTAGACCGCTACAGCCAAAACCTTTTTGGCACGTTCCTGACCAATCACGTATTGATCAAGGATGCCGCTGATTTCTTTTGGCGAAGGTAATTTATGCGCGCTGCTTTCGGCTTGGGCTTCCTGCACCTCCTCACGGATGATGTCATTGCACAAGTCGACGCATTCGTCGCAGATAAACACCGAGGGGCCGGCAATCAATTTGCGCACTTCATGCTGGCTTTTGCCACAGAAGGAGCAATAGAGCAATTTGCCGTTGTCCTCGCCGTTGCGGGTGTCAGTCATTCGATCGATCCAAATCCGATAGGCTTGCAACACAAGATGAAGGCAACTGCGGGCTTTTTCAAGCCCGCAGGTGGTCGGTTAATCCAACCACCTACATTTGGGCTGCTTAAGCGGGCATTTGACGCTTGCTGAACACAGAGTCGATCAAACCGTATTCGGCTGCACGCTCAGCGCTCATGAAGTTGTCACGCTCTGTGTCACGCTCGATGGTTTCCAGCGACTGACCGGTGTGATGGGCCAGCAACGAGTTCAAGCGATGACGGATGTTGAGGATTTCTTTGGCATGGATGTCGATATCCGACGCCTGGCCCTGGAAACCGCCCAGTGGCTGGTGAATCATCATGCGCGAGTTAGGCAGGCAGTGACGCTTGCCCGGTGCGCCACCGGCCAGCAGGAAAGCACCCATGCTGCAGGCCTGACCAATGCAGATAGTCGATACGTCTGGCTTGATGAACTGCATGGTGTCGTAGATCGACATGCCTGCAGTCACCGAGCCGCCTGGGGAGTTGATGTACAGATGGATGTCCTTGTCCGGGTTTTCGGCTTCAAGGAAAAGCAACTGCGCAGCTACCAGGTTGGCCATGTAGTCTTCGACAGGGCCTACCAGGAAGATGATCCGCTCCTTCAAGAGGCGCGAATAGATGTCGTAGGCGCGTTCGCCACGAGCAGATTGCTCAACAACCATCGGGACCAGGCCGCCTGCGGCCTGAATGTCAGAGTTCTGCTGAATATAAGAATTGCGGGACATGTCCGGCAGTCACTCCCAAAAAGTCTTGTCTGGAATACGCATAAGCCAGCTCGAGGCTGGCTTATGGTTGTGTTTTCTAACGAATCACAAATCAGTCGGCTTGTGGAGCTTCCACCGGCTTGACAGCTTCTTCGTAAGAGACCGCTTTATCGGTCACCTTAGCCTTCTGCAGAACAGTATCCACAACTTGTTCTTCCAGCACAACAGAACGAACCTCGTTCAATTGCTGATCATTTTTGTAGTACCACGCTACAACCTGCTCTGGCTCCTGGTAAGCGGAAGCCATTTCCTGAATCATGTCGCGAACGCGATCTTCGTCAGGCTTCAGATCGAACTGCTTAACCACTTCAGCAACGATCAGACCCAGTACAACGCGGCGCTTGGCTTGTTCTTCGAACAGCTCGGCAGGCAGTTGGTCAGGCTTGATGTTGCCACCGAATTGCTGAACAGCCTGCACACGCAGACGATCAACTTCGTTGGACAGCAGTGCTTTTGGCACTTCAATCGGGTTGGCAGCCAGCAGGCCGTCCATTACCTGATTTTTAACTTTGGATTTGATCGCCTGACGCAGCTCACGCTCCATGTTCTTGCGAACTTCGGTGCGGAAACCTTCAATACCTGTTTCTTTGATACCGAATTGAGCGAAGAATTCTTCGTTCAGTTCTGGCAGCTTAGGCTCAGAAACAGTGTTCACGGTCACGGTGAACTCAGCAGTTTTGCCTGCCAGGTCCAGGTTCTGGTAGTCCTCTGGGAAAGTCAGGGTCAGAACGCGCTCTTCGCCTGCTTTAGCGCCAACCAGACCTTCTTCAAAGCCAGGGATCATACGGCCCGAACCCAGAACCAGCTGAGTACCCTTGGCGGAACCGCCAGCGAATACTTCGCCATCAACCTTGCCAACGAAATCGATGTTCAGTTGGTCTTCGTTCTGAGCAGCACGTTCAGTTACTTCAAAGCGGGTGTTCTGCTTGCGCAGCACGTCCAGCATTTTGTCCAGGTCAGCTTCAGCCACTTCGGCGCTCAGGCGCTCGACGGCGATGGTGTCCAGACCCGTCACTTCGAATTCAGGGAACACTTCGAATGTCGCGATGTATTCCAGATCTTTGCCTTTCTCGAAGACTTTAGGCTCAACCGACGGTGCGCCAGCCGGGTTCAGCTTCTGCTCAACCACTGCTTCGTAGAAGGAAGCCTGGATCACGTTGCCCAGAGCTTCTTGACGCGCATCAGCTTCGTAGCGCTGACGGATCACGCTCATTGGCACTTTGCCTGGACGGAAGCCCGGGATTTTGGCCTTTTGGGCAGTCTGTTGCAGACGCTTGTTGACTTCAGCCTCAATACGCTCAGCTGGCACGCCAATGGTCATGCGACGCTCAAGAGCGGAAGTATTTTCAACAGAAACTTGCATGGATATTCCTCGTTGCACAGACATTAGCCGGCCGTTTCCGACCCCATAATCAAGGGCATGCATTCTAGTGGGTCAAACTCAAGAAGTCACCCTACCCAAATCGCACATAGAAACGACCGGTACATTATTAAGCACAAGCAATGATTTGCTTAACCCGCTCAAAATACACAAACCTTTACACACGACCCCGTTCAGAGCCTTCTATATAGAAGCAGAGAACACACATGCGCCTGACAAACGCCACCCAACACCGCGTGCACCCACCCCTGAACCGCTTAAACTTTTTAAACCAAAAAAAAGCGCATGCCTTTTCAGGTTCTGCGCTTTTTTAGTATCTGACGAGCAAAATGCCTGCCTGGATGCAGCCAATAGACTTAAGCATCAAGGCCTTATGACGACACGACCTTCACACGCGAGGTCGAACTGCAGCCGCTTTTTTAAACGTCAAAAACAAAAACGCCAGATGGTTAATCTGGCGTTTTTTTAAATATGGGGTGGACGAAGGGGATCGAACCCTCGACAACGGGAGTCACAATCCCGTGCTCTACCAACTGAGCTACGCCCACCATATTACATGTTGCACCTGACCGAACAAGCCTTGCTTAATCAGTCGAGCCAGCAATGTATCAATAGGCCACTAGTGGAACCAGCGAACTGAAGATTCACTACCTGTGCGCCAAGTTGCTGATACAGCCCCTGTTGCACAATAAAAAAGCCGCCACAGGCGGCTTTCTCAATGGTTTCGCACAGCGATACATTGCGAAACCTAATTTGGTGCGGACGGAGAGACTCGAACTCTCACACCTTGCGGCGCTGGAACCTAAATCCAGTGTGTCTACCAATTCCACCACATCCGCATTTCAAACTTTTCAAGCAAAGACGCCAGACTATTAATCTGGCGTCCTTCTAAATATGGGGTGGACGAAGGGGATCGAACCCTCGACAACGGGAGTCACAATCCCGTGCTCTACCAACTGAGCTACGCCCACCATATTGCCTTTACTGCCTTACTTGTGCCAAAGCTGCCTAATGGCGCACCCGGCAGGACTCGAACCTGCGACCATCCGCTTAGAAGGCGGATGCTCTATCCAGCTGAGCTACGGGCGCCTTATTAATCTGTACTCTGTGACGATTACAAACTAAGTGCTTTCAGTATCACCAAGCTGGACAACAACTTCGCTCTACCTTTTTAACCAGTGCTAGGCTGTGCCCGACAAGTGCGACGAATGTTATAGACGACCCTGAAAGTCGTCAACTGTTTTTTCAAAAAAGTTCAGAAATATAAAGGAGTTAGGGGAATTAGCAGACCAAGCGCCTTTGCCCTTACGCCACGGCATGCGAGAATGCACGTCCTTTCTCCACCCTTTACGATGGTTAATCACGCGTAATGACTGCACAACTAATCGACGGCAAAGCGATCGCCGCCAACCTGCGCAAGCAGATTGCCAAACGCGTCGCCGAGCGTCACGAGCAAGGCCTGCGCACTCCTGGTCTGGCAGTGATTCTGGTCGGCAGCGATCCTGCCTCCCAGGTTTATGTTTCGCACAAGCGTAAAGACTGCGAAGAGGTAGGCTTTCTCTCACAGGCCTATGACCTGCCGTCCGACACCACTCAGCAAGCGCTGACCGACCTGATCGACCGTCTTAATGATGACGCAAACATCGACGGGATCCTGTTGCAACTGCCGTTGCCAGAGCATCTGGACGCTTCCAGCCTGCTGGAGCGCATCCGCCCCGACAAAGACGTCGACGGTTTCCACCCGTATAACGTAGGCCGTCTGGCCCAGCGCATTCCATTGCTGCGCCCGTGCACCCCTAAAGGCATCATGACCCTGCTGGAAAGCACCGGTCAGGACCTGTACGGAATGGACGCCGTTATTGTCGGCGCTTCCAACATTGTGGGTCGCCCCATGGCCATGGAACTGCTGCTCGCGGGCTGCACCGTCACCGTGACCCACCGCTTCACCAAGGATCTGGCTGGCCACGTAGGTCGTGCCGACCTGGTAGTCGTGGCTGCCGGCAAACCTGGCCTGGTCAAGGGTGAGTGGATCAAGGAAGGCGCCATCGTGATCGACGTTGGCATCAACCGTCAGGCTGATGGCAAGCTGGTCGGCGACGTGGTTTACGAGACCGCCCTGCCCCGCGCCGGCTGGATCACTCCGGTACCAGGCGGTGTTGGCCCGATGACCCGCGCCTGCCTGCTGGAAAATACGCTGTACGCGGCTGAGACATTGCACGGCTAAACCGTAGCGTCTCGCAAAAAAAACGGCACCCGAGGGTGCCGTTTTTTGTTGCCCGCTTTCTTTGCACCCAATCAAGATCAAAAGATCGCGAGCAAGCTCGCTCCTACAGGGAATGTCGCCAACCCTGTAAGAGCGCTTTAGTCAGCCAGACGCCAGGTAGTGCCACCCTTGCCGTCTTCCAGCACAACGCCCATTGCCGTGAGCTGGTCGCGGATGCGGTCCGATTCAGCCCAGTCCTTGCCCGCGCGTGCAGCCAAACGAGCCGCAATCAAAGCATCAACTTGCGCAGCATCAACTCGCCCTTCAGCGCCCGCCTGCAAAAAGTCATCGGCTTCGAGCTGCAATACACCCAGCACATCGGCCAACTCTTTAAGACGCGCTGCCAAACCGGCAGCCGCCAATTCGTCCGCTTCACGCAAACGGTTGATCTCGCGAACCATCTCGAACAACACCGCACACGCTTCTGGCGTACCGAAGTCATCGTTCATCACGTGCGTAAAGCGCTCAACAAACGCCTCACCACCGGCCGGCGCCACTTTCGGCAACCCTTTGAGTGCGTGATAGAACCGCTCAAGCGCCGCTTTCGCGTCCTTGAGGTTGTCTTCGGAATAGTTGATCGAACTCCGGTAGTGGCTGGAAACCAACAGATAACGCACCACTTCCGGATGATATTTCTCCAGAACGTCGCGAATGGTGAAGAAGTTGTTCAAGGATTTGGACATCTTCTCGCCATTGATGCGAATCATCCCGCAGTGCATCCAGGCATTGGCGTAGGTTTTACCCGTGGCCGCCTCGCTTTGGGCGATTTCGTTTTCATGGTGCGGGAATTCCAGATCGCTGCCGCCGCCATGAATATCGAAGGTCTCGCCCAGGCAGCAGGTCGACATCACCGAGCACTCAATGTGCCAGCCCGGACGCCCTGAACCCCACGGTGACTCCCAACTTGGCTCGCCCGGCTTGACGCCTTTCCACAGCACGAAGTCCAGCGGATCGTCTTTGGCCTCGTCGACTTCGATGCGAGCACCGATGCGCAAGTCTTCAATCTTCTTGCGCGACAGCTTGCCGTAACCCATGAACTTGGCAACGCGGTAGTACACATCGCCATTGCCGGGTGCGTAGGCGTAGCCCTTGTCGATCAAGGTCTGGATCATCGCGTGCATGCCGGCGATATGGTCGGTGGCACGCGGCTCCATGTCCGGCTTCTTGATGTTCAGCCGGGCTTCGTCTTCATGCATCGCGGCGATCATGCGCTCAGTCAGCGCTTCAAACGTTTCACCGTTTTCATTCGCACGATTGATGATCTTGTCATCGATATCGGTGATGTTGCGCACATACGTCAAATCGTAACCGCTAAAACGCAACCAGCGCGTCACCAGGTCGAAGGCAACCATGCTGCGACCGTGACCCAGGTGGCAGTAGTCGTACACGGTCATGCCGCACACGTACATACGCACCTTGTTGCCATCCAGAGGCTTGAAAACTTCTTTGCTCTTGGTGAGCGTGTTGTAGATCGTTAGCACGAGTTCTTCCTTAAAACTTGATCACTGGCCCCACGAATCACGCAGAGTCACGGTACGGTTGAATACCGGCTGACCTGGTTTCGAGTCCTTGATGTCTGCGCAGAAGTAACCTTCGCGCTCGAACTGGAAACGGTCTTCCGGCTGTGCATTGCCCAGCGAGGGTTCTGCACGACAACCGGTCAGCACTTGCAGTGAGTCAGGGTTGATGTTTTCCAGGAAGCCAGCACCATCCTCGGCCTTTTCAGGGTTCGGCGAACGGAACAGACGATCATACAGACGCACTTCACACTCGACGCTGGCAGCTGCCGGCACCCAATGCACCACACCTTTGACCTTACGGCCCTCTGGGTTTTTGCCCAGGGTTTCTGGGTCGTACGAGCAGTGCAGCTCAATGATGTTGCCGTCAGCATCTTTAATTGCTTCATCGGCACGGATCACATAACTGCCGCGCAGACGCACTTCGCCCGCAGGCTCAAGGCGCTTGTAACCTTTTGGCGGCTCTTCCATGAAATCGTCACGGTCGATGTAAATCTCACGCGCGAATGGCAGCACGCGCACACCCATGTCTTCTTTAGGGTGGCAAGGCAGCTCAAGGTTTTCGACCTTGTCTTCAGGGTAGTTGGTAATGATCACTTTCAACGGGCGCAGCACGCACATGGCACGCGGAGCGCTGTGATCGAGGTCATCACGGATGCTGAATTCCAGCATGCCGAAATCCACTACACCGTCCGAGCGGTTGGTGCCGACCATGTCGCAGAAGTTACGGATCGACTTGGGCGTGTAACCACGACGGCGGAAACCCGACAGCGTCGACATGCGCGGGTCGTCCCAACCGTTCACGTGCTTTTCATCCACCAGCAGCTTGAGCTTGCGCTTGCTGGTGATGGTGTAGTTCAGGTTCAGGCGCGAGAACTCGTACTGACGCGGCTTGCTCGGCACCGGCAGGCTGTCGAGGAACCACTCATACAGAGGGCGATGACTTTCGAACTCCAGGGTGCAGATGGAGTGGGTGATGCCTTCGATGGCGTCCGACTGACCGTGAGTGAAGTCGTAGTTCGGGTAGATGCACCACTTGTCACCGGTCTGGTGGTGGTGGGCATGGCGGATGCGGTACATGATCGGGTCGCGCAGGTTCATGTTCGGCGAAGCCATGTCGATCTTGGCACGCAGCACGCGGGCGCCGTCCGCAAACTCACCGGCGCGCATGCGGGCGAACCAGTCCAGGTTCTCTTCGACCGAACGGTCGCGGAACGGGCTGTTCTTGCCTGGCTCGGTCAGGGTGCCACGGTATTCCTTGGCTTGCTCAGGACTCAGGTCGTCAACATAGGCCTTGCCAGCCTTGATCAGCTCGACCGCCCAGTCATGCAACTGATCGAAATAGTGCGATGCATAGCGCACTTCGCCAGACCACTGGAAGCCCAACCACTTCACGTCGCTTTCGATCGCGTCGATGTATTCCTGGTCTTCCTTGGCCGGGTTGGTGTCGTCAAAACGCAAGTGCGTAACGCCGCCAAATTCCTCGGCCAGGCCAAAGTTCACGCAAATGGATTTGGCGTGGCCAATGTGCAAGTAGCCGTTAGGCTCAGGCGGGAAGCGGGTCACGATCTGTTGGCATTTACCCGATTCAAGGTCCGCCTGCACGATTGGGCGCAGAAAATTGGCCGGTACAGCTGGGCCAGCCTTTGGATTCAGAGTGGGGTCGACAGTGGGCTTGCTCATAGGATCCTTGAACGTAACGGGTGCGCGGCCTGGAGCGGCCGACGAAATCAAAGCGCCTATCATAGCCGATGCTGTCAAGTCCCTGACAGAGCAGGCGACCAATCAAAGCAATTGAAATAGGGCTTTTAGCCCCCATATCGCAAAAACACCATCGAAATGCTCTGCGGGCAGGCTAAACTTCGCCCGCGGCTGTATCTACCCAGCCCAACCGGGGCTGACGGTGTCATACGATTTCCTCGCCCAACGAATTCTCTGATAGAGCGATAACGACATGTCAAAAGTAAAACTGACCACCAACCACGGCGACATCGTGATTGAACTGAACGCTGAAAAGGCGCCAATTACTGTCGCTAACTTCCTCGAATACGTAAAAGCCGGCCACTACGAAAACACTGTTTTCCACCGTGTAATCGGTAACTTCATGATTCAGGGCGGCGGTTTTGAACCTGGCATGAAAGAAAAGAAAGACAAGCGCCCAAGCATCCAGAACGAGGCGGATAACGGCCTGTCGAACGACAAGTACACCATCGCCATGGCTCGCACCATGGAGCCGCATTCGGCTTCCGCGCAGTTCTTCATCAACGTGGCTGACAACAGCTTCCTGAACCACAGCGGCAAAAACGTTCAGGGCTGGGGCTACGCAGTGTTCGGCAAAGTGACCGAAGGTCAAGACGTTGTTGACAAGATCAAAGGCGTTTCGACCGGTTCCAAAGCGGGCCACCAGGACGTACCGGCAGAAGACGTGATCATCGAGAAAGCCGAGATCATTGAGTGATACTGCTGATTTCAGATTTGCATCTGGAAGAGGAGCGCCCGGACATTACCCGGGCGTTTCTGAATTTCCTGTCCGGGCGCGCGCGCTCGGCACAGGCGCTGTACATTTTGGGAGATTTTTTTGAAGCCTGGATTGGCGATGATGCAATGACGCCCTACCAGCGCTCCATCTGCGAAGCGCTGCGCGAATTGAGTGACAGCGGTACGAACGTATTCCTGATGCACGGCAATCGTGATTTTCTGCTCGGCCAGGCCTTTTGCAAGGCGGCTGGCTGCACCCTGCTTAAAGACCCGAGCGTGGTCGATTTCTACGGCGAGCCGGTTTTATTGATGCACGGCGACAGCCTGTGCACCCGCGACGAAGCCTACATGCGTATGCGACGCTACCTGCGCAACCCGGTAACGGTGTGGATCTTGCGCCACTTGCCGTTGAGCACTCGCCATAAGCTGGCGCGCAAGCTGCGCAGCGAAAGCCGTGCGCAAACCCGCATGAAAGCCAACGACATTGTCGACGTAACCCCCGAGGAAGTACCGCGGATCATGGAGTACTTCGGCGTCAAGACCCTGATCCATGGCCACACCCACCGCCCCGCGATACACAAATTGCAACTTGGCGATTACGCCGCCAAGCGCATCGTACTCGGCGACTGGGACAAACAAGGCTGGGCCTTGCAAGTCGATGAACAAGGCATGCAACTGGCGCCGTTTGAGTTCGACAGCGCGCAGCTGGCGTTACCTCACGCCACCCAATAAACACTGCCCACTGTAGGAGCGAGCTTGTCTCGCGATCTTTTAAAAGATCAAAAGATCGCGAGACAAGCTCGCTCCTACGAGGTTTGCGTACGATCAGGCGTTAATGCCCGCTCGCCGCCGGTCCTGGCTTGGCAGCAAATGGCGGCTTGGCCAACCACACCAGCAAGATCAAGCCCATAAACATCCAGCCCATCAGCGTGAAGTAGTCCACGGTCGAGAGCATGTACGCCTGACTGGTCAGCACTTGATCGAGCTGGGCATACGCCTGGTTGCTCGCCCCACCCAAGCTGTCCAGCGCATGCCGGGTGACCGGATCATAGGTACTCAAGCTTTCACTCATGTAGGCATGATGCTGATCGGCACGACGAATCCAGATCCAGGTGGTCAGGGACGCAGCAAAACTTCCGCCCAATGTCCGCAGGAACGTGGCCAGGCCCGCGCCGTCAGCAATTTGATGAGGTGGCAAGTCCGACATCAGAATGCTCAAGGTCGGCATAAAGAACAGCGCCACCCCGATCCCCATAAACAGTTGCACCAGTGCAACGTGCTGGAAGTCGACCTCATTGGTGAAATCGGCACGCATGAAGCAGCTCAGGCCGATCGCCAAAAAGGCCAGCCCGGCCAGCAGGCGCAGGTCGAACTTGTTCGCGTACTTGCCCACAAAAGGCGACATCAACACCGGCAATATCCCAATCGGCGCCACCGCCAAGCCCGCCCATGTCGCTGTATAACCCATTTGGGTTTGCAACCATTGCGGCAAGATCAGGTTGATACCGAAGAACCCGGCATAGCCCAGCACCAACACGATGGTGCCGATCCGGAAGTTGCGGTAGGCAAACAGGCGCAGGTTCACAATCGGGTGTTTGTCGGTCATTTCCCAAATGACAAAGGCCGCCAACGCCACCACGGACAACGCCGTGCCCAGCAGAATGAAGTTGGATTCGAACCAGTCCAGGTCATTACCCTTGTCGAGCACAATCTGTAGCGCGCCGACGCCAATGATCAGCGTAATAAGCCCTACGTAGTCCATCGGCTGGCGAGTAATCACCACCGGGCGCGCCTTGAGCTGCTGACGCACTACCAACACCGCAAAGATGCCAATCGGGATGTTAATAAAGAAGATCCACGGCCAACTGTAACTGTCCGTAATCCAGCCACCCAAAATCGGCCCGGCAATCGGCGCCACCACCGTGACCATCGCCAGCAATGCCAATGCCATCCCCCGTTTCGCCGGGGGGTACACCGCAATCAGCAAGGTTTGCGTCATCGGATACAGCGGCCCGGCCACCAGACCTTGCAGCACACGAAAACCCACCAGTTCAGGCATGGACGTCGAAATACCGCACAAGAATGAAGCCAGCACAAACAGCACCGTGGCCCACAAAAACAGTTTCACTTCACCAAAGCGCCGGCTCAACCAGCCCGTCAATGGCAAGGCAATCGCGTTACTCACCGCAAAAGAAGTAATGACCCACGTACCCTGCTCCGAACTCACCCCCAGGTTGCCGGAGATGGTCGGCAAAGCAACGTTGGCGATGGTGGTGTCGAGCACCTGCATAAAGGTCGCCAGCGACAGGCCAATGGTGGCGAACAGCAGGCTGGGCGGGGTAAAAGACGCGTTTGTGCTCATCGCAAATCCTTTAAAACCAGGGGCATAGCCCCGCCAGTGCAGCGGGGCTTATGGATTGGCGAATTAGCGTTGGGCGGCGGTAGGGCCCGCCACAGCGCTGTTGCTTTCGATCAGGCGGGAAATCAGCGTGTCTGCTTCAGCCAGCTGTTGCTCGTACACGTTGGTGGTGAACATCGCCTTCTGCGGCGGTTGTTGCGCCAGCACCGGGCCGCTCTGGTCATGCAGGTTCACGTCAACCGTGGTCGACAGCCCGATGCGTAGCGGGTGCTGGGCCAGCTCATCGGCATTGATGTGGATACGCACCGGAACACGCTGAACGATTTTGATCCAGTTGCCGGTAGCGTTTTGCGCTGGCAGCAGGGCAAACGCGCTGCCAGTGCCCGCACCAATGCTGTCGACGGTACCGCTGTACTTGACGTTGCTCCCATACAGGTCCGATTCAATTTCAACCGGCTGGCCAATACGCATCTTGTCCAGTTGGGTTTCCTTGAAGTTGGCGTCGATCCACAGTTGATTAAGCGGGATAACCGCCATCAACGCGGTGCCCGGCTGAACGCGCTGGCCCAATTGCACGGTACGCTTGGCGACATAGCCGGTCACCGGCGCAATCAACGTGGTGCGTGCGTGCTCCAGATACGCCTGACGCAACTGCGCAGCGGCGGCCAGCACATCCGGATGGTTAGCAATGGCCGTGTTGTCAACCAGCGCGCTGGTGGTGTCGAGTTGCTGCTCGTTATTGCGCAAGGCACTTTGTGCAGACGCCAGGTCATCCCGCGCATGGGACAGCTCTTCTTGGGAAATAGCCCCGCTTGCTGCCAGATTTTTCCGGCGATTGAAGTTGTCCTGGGCCTTTTGCACAGCGACTTTTTGCGCCGCCACCTGCGCTTTGGTACCGCTTACGTTACTGAACAGGCCGCGAACCTGACGCACAGTGCGAGCCAGGTTGGCTTCGGCGCTCTGCAAGCCGACCAGCGAATCACTCGGATCAAAGTTAAGCAGCACCTGCCCTTCATGAACCAGATCGCCATCATCGGCGCCGATGCTCACTACCGTCCCCGCCACCAATGGCGTGATTTCGACCACGTTACCGTTGACATAGGCGTCGTCGGTGCTTTCGCTCCAGCGACCATACAACTCATGCCAGCCCCAGACACCCAGGCCGACCAAGATGACCAATATGGCCAGACCACTCAGCCAGAGTTTACGTTTGCGCTGATTACCAGCGTCCTGATTGTGTTGCGCTTCATTCGGTGTTTGCACAGTAGCCATGACGATTACCTAAATTATTCTGCCAGGGAGGCTTGAACAGGAACGGCCGCAGCCGCATTGCCGGGCTCAAAGCCACCGCCCAGGGCTTGCATCAGTTGAATCGAAAGCGTGATCTGCTCGGCATTCAGGTCAGCCAGCTGGCGCTGTGCCTGGAGCAATTGCTGCTCGATGCTGAGGACATCCAGGTAACTGCCGATGCCGGATTCGTAGCGCTGCAATCCCGAGTCATACGACTGCTGGACAATATCAGCCGCACGCTTCTGAGTACTGACCTGCTCGCTCATGGCGTTCAATTGCTCGAGGGTATCGCTGACATCACCGAGGGCGGCCACCAGGGTCTTGTTGTACTGCGCGACGGCCAGGTCGTAATTGGCGTCTTCGGCATCCAGCCCGGCACGCAGACGGCCGCCGTCAAAAATCGGCAGTGAAATGGCCGGGGCGATGTTCATAAAGCGGCTGGCCGAACCAAACAGCGCATCGCCCAGCAACGACTGAGTCCCGGCAGCGGCACTCAAGTTGAGGTTGGGGTAAAAACGTGTTTTGGCTGCGGCAATATTTTTACTCGCCGCCTCGACCCGCCAGCGTGCCGCCACAATATCGGGGCGACGGCCCAGCAACTCGGCGGGCAACGTGCTTGGCACGGCCACGGCGGCGGGGGTCAAAATCTGCGGACGGGCAATTTCGAAGCCACGGTCCGGCCCTTTACCCAGCAACACTGCCAGGGCGATATGAGCGCTCTTGACCTGTTTCTGTGCATTGATCACCTGCTCCTGGGAGCTGGCTTCCAGGCTTTCGGTCTGCTGATACTGATAGTGGCTGTCGATACCGGCCTGCAACCGCTGCTTGCTCAAATCGAGCATTTTGCGGGTGCGCTGAAGGTCATCTTTCGACAGATCCAGCACGCTGTAGGCATGCCCCAGATTGCTGTAGGCCTTTGCCACATCGGCCGCCAGGGTCAGGCTCGCAGCGTGGCTGTCGACTTCGGCTGCGCGGGCTTCGCCCAAAGCCGCTTCCCAGGCATCCCGCTGGCCGCCCCACAGGTCGAAGGTGTAATTGAAGGCCAGACCGATGTCACGCACCGTGTCATAACGACCACCCTGGCCGGTTGGATCCTGGGAGCGTGACAGGCGCGAGCGCGTCACATCGGCCTCGGCGTCCAGCGTCGGCATGCGTGCCGCATTGGCAGCGCCGGCGGCGGCAGTGGCCTGATGCACACGGGCACTGGCTATCTGCATGTCCGGGCTGTCACGCAATGCCTCGTCGACCAAGCCATTCAACTGGCTGTCGCCCAAGCGCTTCCACCAGTCCTTTTGCGGCCAGGCTGCCGGGGTCACATTGATGCCCTTGAGGGCTTGAGCGGACTGGAGGCTTTTCGCATCCAGGCGCGCGCCTTCGGTGGTCAAACCGCTGTAGCTGGCACAACCTGCCAACGCAAGGGACACACACATCAGGCTTAAGCCTGTTCGTAATGCTCTGTTGCTCATTTTTCACCCAAGCGCTGGATAGTGATCGGATCACCGGCCGCCAGCAGTATTTTTTTAAGGATCTGTTCCAGGCTTTGCAGTTCTTGTGGGCTGATTGCACCCGCCAATTGATTCATGGCATCAGCGCCAATCGTCGGGAGCCGATCTGCCAGCGCCTGCCCGTCTTCAGTCAGCACAAGACGTACCTGGCGCCTGTCGGCGTCAGAGCGTTGGCGAATCAAAAGACTCTTTTGCTCAAGGCGATCGAGCATGCGCGTCATCGAGCCGCTGTCCAGTGACAAGTGGCGGCACAGCTCGGCCGGAGTATCGACAGCAAATTGCGCCATGATGATCAGCACCTTGAACTGCGCAGCAGTGATGCCGTAAGGCTCCATGTGCGTGTCGATGATGCGGTCTTTAAGCAAGGCTGCACGCCCCAAAAGCAAACCCAGGGTGCAGTTTTGAAAAGTATCGGGCTGGAAGTGTTTCATCAGGACACCAGAAAGCTGCCTAGGCAGGAATGTAACCAAATACTACTGCTTAGGCAGCTAATGTCAAGATTATAAATAGCAGGCTAACTATTGAGATGTAGGAATGGGTTATCGCTACTGCAGGAGATCAGTCTTCGCGTAGCGCGCAGACCGCCGAGAATCGACAGCAACCCCCTATCGATGCCCTCTCCTTTGGGAGAGGGGGTCCTTAGATCAAGATCAAAAGATCGCGAGCAAGCTCGCCCCTACAGGTCTTGTGGCGCACATTGGCGACTTAAGACTGAGCGGGCACGCCGCTGTGGAAGCGGAATTCAACATCAGGGGTTTCAATAAGTTCTTGCTCGGCCGCCCTCACCCGCTCGATGACCAGAGCAATGTCTTTGGCGTCGCCGTATTGATAAGCCAGTTTCAAATAGCCCTGAAAATGGCGGGCCTCACTTTTGAGCAGACCGTAGTAGAACTTGCCGAGTTCTTCGTCCAAATGCGGCACCAGCGCTTCGAAACGCTCGCAACTGCGCGCTTCAATAAACGCCCCGACCACCAAGGTATCCACCAGCTTTACCGGTTCATGGTTACGCACCACTTTGCGTAAACCCGAGGCGTAACGGCCCGCCGACAATTGGCGCAATTCGATTTTGCGCTTTTTCATCAAGCGCATGACCTGCTCGTGGTGCACCAGCTCTTCACGGGCCAGGCGCGACATCATATTGATCAGGTCAACGTGGGAGTGGTACTTGGCGATCAGGCTCAACGCCGTACTGGCGGCCTTAAATTCGCAGTTTTTGTGGTCGATCAGCAGGGTTTCCTGATCGGCCAATGCAGCAGCGATCCAGCCGTCAGGGGTACGGCAACCCAAGAACTCATGGATTTCAGGAAGGTTCATGCACGCACTCCCGAACAGTGGAGATTGCACAACGGGCCGAACGTGTTTTGAGGTATCGCTGACATGAGGCTCACAAAGGCTGGACGAGGCGAAAGGCGCCGATTATACGGGCCATGTGCCACAGCACCAACCGCGCAGCTTGATATGCATCAACGTCCGCATTACCGATGAGCAACTATAGTGTTCGCATCCCCCCTTATTGCACATGGAGTGAACGGTCATGCAAACCATACGTAGCCTGTTGGTCGTCATCGAGCCCCATCTGATGGAAAGCTTCGCCCTCAAGCGCGCCAAAGAAATCGCCAAAGCCTCCAAAGCCCATCTGCACCTGTTGATCGGCGACAAAGAGCACGACCACTCAGCTCTGCTCAATGTCCTGACCAACAGCCTGATCACCGAAGGCTACAGCGTGACGTCACGTCAGGCGTGGCACGACAACCTGCACACCACCATCATCAAGGAGCAGCAAATCGAGGGTTGCGGGCTGGTGATCAAGCAACACGTTGACGACTCCATCCTGAAAAAAATCCTGCTCACCCCCGAAGACTGGAAACTGCTGCGCGACTGCCCTACCCCGGTCTTGCTGGTCAGAACCACCAAGCCCTGGAGCAACGGCGTGGTGCTGGCCGCCGTCGACGTAGGCAACGGCGACGAAGACCACATGGCGCTGCACAAAACCATCATCGACCAGGGTTTTCGCATTGCCAGCCTGACCCACGGCGAACTGCACGTCGTCAGCGCGCACCCGGCGCCCACCCTGGCGGTGATGGATGCGGCTTACCCGATCGACACCGAATACGAAGCCAGCTTTCGGGCGGCCAGCAAGGAGTTCCAGCGCCGCTTCGAAATCAGCGACGAGCGCATGCACATTAAAGAAGGCCCGGCAGACATCATCATTCAGCAGGTCGCCAGAAAGCTCGACGCTGTGGTGACGGTAATCGGTACTGTGGCGCGCACCGGCTTGTCAGCAGCCTTGATCGGCAACACTGCAGAAATCGTGATCGACAAGCTTGAGTCCGACGTTCTGGTGCTCAAGCCAGAAGACATCGTCAAGGAACTGGAACAAAAAGTGTAGGAGCGAGCTTGCCTCGCGATCTTTTGCTCGTTTAAAGATCGCGAGGCAGCGGGCCGGGACCTATTGCCCCATCGCATCCTTGAGAAAGCCCGGGGCGATGTAGCGCTCGTAGTGCGCTTCGGACAAGAGGAAAAATTCCCGATCAATGGCGTCACGCAACTCCGGCAGCCCCCAGTCACGAAACTCCGGCAACAACACCATCCCGTACATCTCCAACTGATTGATCACCCGGGCGCCACGGGCTATCAGCTGGTACGCCCAGCAATATTCAGACTGCTTCTCTACGAAACGTATTTTTCGGGTAATCAACTGATTGCGCAGCGCCGGCGGGTCGAACACCTCGACCTTGGCCGCCATGACCTGCACTAAAAGCTGTTCGAGCCGCAGCCAGACAGCGCGTTTTTCGTCCTCGTTGTAACCGTTCCAGTGGATCACTTCGTGGTGGAAACGCTTGCAGCCACGGCACACGAGGTCTCCGTAAACCGTTGAGCACAGGCCGATACAAGGGGTCTTGATGGTTTGGTTGGGCATGGCGAAATAGAGCACTGCAGAGTGAAACAGACGGCCATGTTAGCCCTTTGTCTAACGCAGATCACCCCTCAACCTTCAGGGCCTAACTTACCTTTAACAAGTTTTTGCCGTAGAATCAGCCTGCCTTTTAAGGCGCCAATGTCCGTTGGAAGCTGTTTTCAAAGCGTCACGAGCACAGTTGATCCTGAAGAACGGTGTTGGTGCGGGGTGTTTGCACGGCAAGTGCCCCCATCAACCTTCATCATCCCGCCGTTCGGATGGCGTAAAACTTTGAAAACAGCTTCTGTTGGGAATCCTTGAAACTCTGGCTAAGCGGCTCAAAAAGCCCTGCAGCGCATGAGTACCTGGCATTCCTGGATGAGCGTCCCGGACACCCATTTGGGACCAATGATGAGGGTAATAACTGTGCTTGAAGCCTACCGCAAACATATCGAAGAGCGCGCAGCCCTGGGTATCGTTCCCCAGCCGCTTAACGCCGAACAAACTGCAGGCCTGGTTGAGCTGCTGAAAAACCCGCCTGCCGGCGAAGAAGAATTCCTCGTTGACCTGATCACCAACCGCATTCCACCTGGTGTTGACGAAGCTGCCTACGTAAAAGCCGGCTTCCTGGCCGCCATCGCGAAAGGTGAAGCAACCTCCCCCCTGATCACCAAACAACGCGCTGTTGAACTGCTTGGCACCATGCAAGGCGGCTACAACATCGTGACCCTGGTTGATCTGCTGGACGACGCAGAGCTGGCACCGGTTGCCGCTGCGCAACTCAAGCACACCCTGCTGATGTTTGATGCCTTCCACGACGTCGCTGAAAAAGCCAAAAACGGCAATGCTCACGCTAAAGCCGTGATTGAGTCCTGGGCTGACGGCGAGTGGTTCAAAAACCGCCCGACACTGGCAGACAAAATCAGCCTGCGCGTGTTCAAGGTTACCGGCGAAACCAACACCGACGACCTGTCGCCTGCACCAGACGCCTGGTCGCGCCCGGACATCCCGCTGCACGCCCTGGCCATGCTGAAAATGGCCCGTGACGGTATCGTGCCGGACGTTCAAGGCTCCATCGGCCCGATGAAGCAAATCGAAGAAATGCGCGGTCAGGGCTTCCCTATTGCCTACGTCGGTGACGTAGTCGGTACCGGTTCGTCGCGTAAGTCGGCCACCAACTCCGTACTGTGGTTCTTCGGCGACGACGTTCCTTATGTTCCGAACAAGCGTGCAGGCGGCTTCTGCTTCGGCAGCAAAATCGCTCCAATCTTCTACAACACCATGGAAGATGCTGGCGCACTGCCAATCGAGTTCGACGTCAGCAACATCAACATGGGCGACGTGATCGACCTGTACCCGCACGCTGGCAAAGTGTGCAAGCACGGTACTGACGAAGTCATCACCACCTTCGAACTGAAAACTCCCGTTCTGCTGGACGAAGTTCGCGCCGGTGGCCGTATCCCGCTGATCATCGGCCGTGGCCTGACCGAGAAGGCTCGTGCCGAGCTGGGTCTGGGTCCTACCGATCTGTTCAAAAAGCCTGAAGCACCTGTTGAAAGCACCAAGGGTTACACCCTGGCGCAAAAAATGGTTGGCAAGGCGTGCGGCGTGACTGGCGTTCGTCCAGGCACTTACTGCGAGCCGAAGATGACCACCGTAGGTTCTCAGGACACCACCGGTCCAATGACCCGTGACGAACTGAAAGACCTGGCGTGCCTGGGCTTCTCCGCTGACCTGGTAATGCAGTCGTTCTGCCACACCGCGGCCTATCCAAAGCCGATCGACGTCACCACGCACCACACCCTGCCAGACTTCATCATGACCCGTGGCGGTGTTTCCCTGCGTCCGGGCGACGGCATCATCCACAGCTGGCTGAACCGCATGCTGCTGCCTGACACCGTCGGCACCGGTGGCGACTCCCACACTCGCTTCCCAATGGGCATCTCGTTCCCTGCCGGTTCGGGTCTGGTAGCGTTCGCTGCAGCCACTGGCGTAATGCCACTGGACATGCCGGAATCGGTTCTGGTTCGCTTCAAAGGCGAAATGCAGCCGGGCATCACCCTGCGTGACCTGGTACACGCCATTCCTTACGTCGCTATCCAGAAAGGCCTGCTGACGGTCGAGAAGAAAGGCAAGATCAACGAATTCTCGGGTCGCATCCTGGAAATCGAAGGTCTGGACAACCTGAGCATCGAGCAAGCGTTCGAACTGTCCGACGCCTCGGCAGAACGTTCGGCGGCTGGCTGCACCATCAAGCTGTCCAAAGAATCGATCACCGAATACCTGAACTCCAACATCACCCTGCTGCGCTGGATGATTGCGGAAGGTTACGGCGACGTGCGTACCCTTGAGCGTCGCGCTCAAGCGATGGAAGCCTGGGTTGCCAACCCTGAGCTGATGGAAGCCGATGCTGACGCCGAATACGCGCACATCATCGAAATCGATCTGGCCGACATCAAAGAGCCTGTGCTCTGCGCACCCAACGACCCGGATGACGCCCGTCTGCTGTCCAGCGTTGCTGGCGAGAAAATCGACGAAGTGTTCATCGGTTCGTGCATGACCAACATCGGCCACTTCCGCGCTGCGGGCAAGTTGCTGGACAAGGTCAAAGGTCAGCTGCCTACCCGTCTGTGGCTGTCGCCTCCGACCAAAATGGACGCTCACCAACTGACCGAAGAAGGCTACTACGGCATCTACGGCAAAGCCGGCGCACGCATGGAAATGCCAGGCTGCTCGCTGTGCATGGGTAACCAGGCACGCGTTGAGCCGAACTCCACCGTGGTGTCGACGTCGACCCGTAACTTCCCGAACCGTCTGGGTGACGGTGCCAACGTTTACCTGGCTTCGGCTGAGTTGGCGTCGGTGGCTTCGATCCTGGGTCGTCTGCCTTCGGTTGAGGAATACCTGGCTTACGCAGCAGAGATCAACACCATGGCAACGGACGTGTACCGTTACCTGAGCTTTGATCAGATCGCTGAATTCCGTGAGTCGGCAGCCAATGCCAACATCCCGGTCATTCAAGCGTAAGCTGATGCCGTAACGAAAAAGCCCCGGTTCTCTTACGAGAGCCGGGGCTTTTTCTTGCCTGCGCTTCGGGCTTTACAGCAGTGGCGCTACCACCTGCTGTTCACGTGGCCAGGCATCCAGCACCGCCTTGCACAGCGTGGCCAGCGGGATCGCAAAAAACACCCCCCAAAAGCCCCACAATCCGCCGAACAGCAAGACCGCACAAATGATGGCCACCGGGTGCAAACTCACCGCCTCAGAGAACAGCAATGGCACCAGCACGTTGCCGTCCAGGGTCTGAATGATCCCGTACACCGCCATCAGGTAGATAAACTGGTCGCTCCAGCCCCACTGGAATAACGCAATCAGCATGACCGGCACCGTCACCACCACCGCGCCCACATACGGCACCACCACCGACACACCGACCAGCAACGCCAGCAAGGCCGCGTAGTTAAGACCCATGGTCACGAAGGCGATGTAAGTCACGCCGCCGCAGATGATGATCTCGATCACCTTGTCGCGAATGTAGTTGGCGATCTGCCGGTTCATTTCCTCGGCCACACGGGTAATCAGCGCACGCTCGCGAGGTAAATAACCGCGAACCCAACGACCAATCAGCGCACGGTCTTTCAGGAAGAAGAACACCAGAATCGGCACCAGTACCAGATAGATCATGATGTTGACCAGCATCGGCAAACTGGACAGCGAGAAGGTCAGCGCCAACTGGCCAAACTTGCCGATCTCACCGCGCGCCACCTCGATGGCTTGCAGCACCTGCTCGTCCGACACCAGATGCGGGTAACGCTCAGGCAGCAACAGCAGCAGCGACTGCCATTTGGCCAGCATGCCCGGCAATTCATTGAACAAGGTGATCAACTGGTGCCACAGCAAGGGCACGACCACGATCATAAACACCAGCAGCAGCCCCATAAACAGGGCAAACACCAGGCCGACCGCCGCCCCTGCGGGCACTCGCAAGCGCTCAAGCGCCACTACCAGGCCCTGCATCAGATACGCCAGCACCATGCCGGCCAACACCGGTGCGAGCATGCCGCCCAAGGTCAGCACCGCCGTAAAGGCCAGCACCAACAACACCGCCAGCACCACGGCCTCCTCATCAGAGAAGTAGCGCTGCACCCAATTTCGTAACACGTTGAACATCGAAATTCCTTAAGAGAAAGCGACGCCCGGCCTCAGGCCTTGCGTAACCAGTAGCGATAGGTGCCAGAATCTTCTTCTTCACGCAGCAGCTCATGCCCTGCCAGACGTGCGAAAGCCCGAAAATCGCGTAGCGAACCGGCGTCCGTCGCGATGACTTTCAAGGTCTGCCCTTGGGCCAGACGGTTAAGCTCCAGCTTGGCCTTGAGCAACGGCAGTGGGCAACTCAGGCCACTGGCATCCACTAGCGCATCATGCGCCAACGCATCAGTCATCTCTTACTTCCTCAGGCATGCCTATGGGTGGCATTTTTTAGCTCGCTAGAATACCCCAAGCAGACCGCCACTGGTCGCCAGCCGAGTGTCCAGCTACAGTAAGCGCTTTATTGATTAGAGCTTTGTGCATGAATTTTCTGCGCCCGACCCTGTTGACGCTCGCTTGCCTGCTCGCATCACCGAGTTTCGCAGACGATTTACCGTCTTTGGGTGACGCCAGCTCGGCCATCGTTTCTCCGCAGCAAGAGTATCAACTCGGCCGTGCCTGGTTGAGCATGCTGCGCAGTCAGGTGTCGCAGCTCAACGACCCGCAACTCAAGGACTACGTCGAAACCAGCGTCTACAAACTGGTCGAAACCAGCCAGGTGCAGGACCGTCGTCTGGAATTCATTCTGATCAACAGCCCGCAGCTCAACGCCTTCGCGGCGCCCGGCGGGATTATCGGGGTCAACGGCGGGTTGTTTCTCAACGCCCAGACCGAAGGCGAATACGCCTCGGTACTGGCCCACGAACTTGCTCACTTGTCGCAGCGCCACTTTGCCCGCGGCGTAGAAGCCCAGCAACGCATGCAACTGCCCATGATGGCGGCCCTGCTCGCCGGTATTGTGATCGCCGCCTCGGGCGCCGGTGACGCCGGTATTGCCACCATCGCCGGCACCCAGGCAGCGGCCTTTCAGGAGCAACGGCGTTTCTCGCGCCAGAACGAGCAAGAGGCTGACCGCATCGGCATCCTCAACCTTGAAAAGGCCGGTTACGACCCGCGCTCCATGCCCACCATGTTTGAGCGCTTGATGCGCCAGTACCGCTTTGACGCCAAGCCGCCTGAATTTTTGCTGACTCACCCGGTGACCGAGTCGCGTATCGCCGACACCCGCAACCGCGCCGAACAGGCCAAAATCGGCGGCACCGAAGACAGCCTGCGCTATCAACTGATTCGCGCCCGGGTCCAGCTGCAATACGAAGACACGCCGGGCTTGGCCGCCAAGCGGTTCCGCCAGCAACTGGATGAAAACCCAAAAAATGACGTCGCCCGTTATGGCCTGGCGATTGCCCAAATCAAGGGCAGCCAGTTCAACGAAGCCCGCACCACCCTGAAGCCGTTGCTGGACAAGGCGCCCAACGACATCACCTACAACCTGGCGCAAATCGAGCTGGACATGGACAGCAACCGCCTGGCCGATGCCCAGCAGCGGGTCGACAGAATGCGCACGCTGTACCCTGGCAACTACCCGTTGAATCAGGTCCGGGTCGACTTGCTGCTCAAGCAAAATCGCCCGGCCGATGCCGAAAAAGCCCTGGACGCCTTGCTCAAAAGCCGCCCGGATGACCCGGACGTCTGGTATCAGGTAGCGGAAACACGCGGCTTGTCGGGCAACATCATTGGCCTGCACCAGGCCCGCGCCGAGTACTTCGCCTTGATGGGCGACTACCGTCAGGCCATCCAGCAAATCGCCTTTGCGAAAAAGCTCACCAACAACTTCCAGCTGTCGTCACGCCTCGATGCACGCCAGCGCGAGCTGATGGATCAAGAGCGGGCGATCAAAGACATGATGAACTGATTAACAGCGCATCACTCCTTCGTGTGGGAGCGGGCTTGCTCGCGATTCTGGCAGCTCGGTCTATCAGGTTGACCGCGTTGATCCCATCGCGAGCAAGCCCGCTCCCACAGGTTGGTGAAACCTTTAGGCGTTACCCGCCAGTTTCAAGCGCGCGGCCTGGGTGAAATCCAGCATGCGTTTGAGCGGGCGAACGGCGTGGGGCACCAGAGCCGGGTCGACAAAGATCTCGTTTGTGCCCTTTTGCAGGCACTCAAGGGTGCGCTCCAGGGTGTTCATGGCCATCCACGGGCAATGCGCGCAACTGCGACAGGCCGCGCCGTTACCGGCAGTCGGGGCTTCGATAAAGACTTTGTCCGGGCACAACTGCTGCATTTTGTAAAAAATGCCGCGGTCGGTAGCGACGATAAAGGTTGTGTTCGGCAGCTTTTGCGCAGCGGCAATCAGTTGGCTAGTGGAACCCACCGCGTCTGCCAGTTCAATCACCGACTCCGGCGACTCCGGGTGCACCAAAATCGCGGCGTCCGGGTACAGCGCCTTCATGTCTTCCAGTTGCTTGGACTTGAACTCTTCGTGAACGATGCAAGCACCGTCCCACAGCAGCATGTCTGCACCGGTCTGACGCTGGATGTAACGCCCCAAGTGCTTGTCCGGGCCCCAGATGATTTTCTCGCCGTTGTCCATCAGGGTTTCGACGATTTCCAGTGCGCAACTGGAGGTCACCACCCAGTCGGCCCGTGCTTTAACGGCCGCCGAAGTGTTGGCGTACACCACCACGGTGCGCTCGGGGTGTTGATCGCAAAACGCCGAAAACTCTTCAACCGGGCAGCCCAGGTCCAGCGAGCACGTGGCCTCAAGGGTCGGCATCAGCACGCGTTTTTCAGGGGTCAGGATTTTTGCCGTCTCCCCCATGAACCGCACGCCTGCCACCAAAATGGTCTTGGCCGGGTGGGCAGCGCCAAAACGCGCCATTTCAAGGGAGTCAGACACGCAACCACCGGTTTCTTCGGCCAGGGCCTGGATCACCGGGTCACAGTAGAAGTGCGCGACCAGTACCGCATCACGCGCTTTGAGTTCGGCAGCAATGGCTGCACGTAGCGTCGCCTCTTGCTCGGCAGTCAAAGGCGTTGGCTGCTTGGCATCGAGGTGGGCTTGGACCAGAAGTCGTTCAGAAATTTGCGTCATGTTCGCAAGACCTGCAAGCGCTAAGGCGCGAAAGTCGAGTGTACCACCGGCTCCGGACTGTCGAGTCCCGCCGGGAGAATGTGTGTTATCAGGCACGGACCAGCTATCAAGCGCGCTAAGGCTACAGAATAAGCTTGCGATTCAAAAGTTTAATGTTGGTTTTGCCCATGCAGGCAAGGCGCCGATGCGGGCTGGCAAACCCGCATCGGCCGGGGGCGGGTCAGTTTATTTAAGCGCTGCCAGCACGTGCTCTGCCACCGGGCCACCCGAGGCCGGGTTCTGCCCGGTGATCAAACGTCCATCGGCGATAGCGAACGGCGCCCACGGAGCGTCAGCCTTTTCATAGTGAGCGCCGCGTTTGCCCAATTCGGTCTCGGTGAGATACGGCACCACATCAGCCAGACCGGCCAGGGTCTCTTCCTCATTGGAAAAGCCGGTAACCCGCTTGCCCTTGATCAGTAACTCGCCATTGGACAGCTTGATATTGAGCAAGCCCACCGCTCCATGGCACACCGACGACACCACCCCGCCGTGCTCATAGATGTGGCGGCTGATCGCCTGCAACTGCGTGTTGTCCGGGAAATCCCAAATCACCCCATGCCCACCGGCATAATAAATCGCCGCGTAATCGTCAGGATTGATCTCGTCCGGTTTTAGTGTGGCGCCCAGGCGGTTCATGAACGCCTTGTCGTGATACCACTTCCAGTCAATCTCCGAGGCCATGTCCTTGGCCAGGCTGTGCGGATCAATCGGGGTGTAACCGCCTTGCGGGCTGACGTAGTCCACGGCATACCCGGCGGCCTCGACCTTGTGCACAAAATGCACGGCCTCACCCAGCCATAAACCCGTCGCGCGATCCAGATTGGGGTACTTCTCGACGCTGGTCAGTACCACGAGTATTTTTTTGCTCATCGCTGTCTCCTGTCAGAACGACGGGCCATACGGCCCTCGAGCTGTACGACATGCTTACGTACAGAGTCAGGAGCATAGACAAGCGCTTGCAGGCATTAGTGCCGTGCATCCAAAGCACCTGTCCATTCATCAGTTGGCATTCCAGCCGCCCCCCAGCACTTTGTACAACGTCACCCGGTTGCTCTGCTCGGCCAGCCGCAGGGTGATCAGGTCTTGTTCGGCGCTGTACAGCGAGCGCTGGGTCACCAGGGCTTCGAGGTAGCTTTGCGAGCCACCCTGATACAGGGCCTGCGACAGCTCATAGCTGGTGCGGCTGGCCTTGGTCAGCGCCAATTGGGCAGCCAGACGCTGATCCAGAGTGCTGCGCACAGCCAGAGCATCGGCCACTTCGCTGAAGGCGGTCTCCAGGGTTTTCTGGTAGGTCTGCACCTCAATGTCGCGGGCGACTTTGGCGGAGTCCAGCGCAGCCCGATGGCTGCCGGCGTCGAAAATCGGCAGGCTGATACTCGGCGCAAAGTTCCATGCGCCGCTACCGCCGCTGAACAGGCTCGACAGGCTGGAGCTGGCCGACCCCGCCCCCGCCGTCAGGGTAATACTGGGGAAGAACGCGGCGCGGGCCGCACCGATATCGATGTTGGCCGACTTGAGCGTGTGCTCGGCCGCCAGCACGTCGGGGCGACGCTGCAACAGGGTGGAGGGCAATTCCCCCGGCACCTGCACCAGCATCGCGACCGACTGCAAGCTGTCGCCGGGCAAGTATTGCGCCGGGATGGCACTGCCGACCAACAGACGCAAGGCATTCTGGTCTTGCAGGACCTGGCTGGCATACACACCGACGTCGACCTTGGCCGCCTCCACGGTGGTTTGCGCTTCAGACACCGCCAAACCGGCGGCCCCGCCCAGTGCATGGCTGCGTTGAGTCAGGTCGTAAGTGGCCTGCTGGCTGACCAGGGTTTGCCGGGCCAACGCCAAGCGTTCGTTGTCGGCCGCCAGGGTCAACCAAGCGATGCCGACTTCGGCCACCAGGCTGATCTGTGTGCTGCGCCGGGTTTCGGCCAGCGACAGGTACGCTTCCAGCGCCTCGTCCTCGAGGTTCTGCACGCGGCCAAACAGATCCAGCTCGTAGCTGCTCAGGCCCAATTGGGCGCTGTAATCGTGGCTGGTGGTGCCGGACGTTCGACTATGGCTGCCACTTACGCTTGCGTCGATCGCCGGTAAACCTGCCGCGCGCTGGATGCGGTACTGCGCCTGGGCCTTTTCAATGTTCAGGGTCGCCACCCGCAAGTCGCGGTTGTTGGTCAACGCCAGCGCCTGGAGGTGCGCCAGGCGCGGGTCGGTAAAAAACTGCTGCCAACTGATGTCCGCCGCGGCTTGGCCGTTGGGCACGGCGGTGCCCGGCAGCCATTGCTCATCGACCGCAGCCTGAGGGCGCTCATACGTGGGCGCCAGATTGATGCAACCGCTGAGCAGCGCCAAGGCTGCCAGCAAGGGCCAACGAAAACGACTCATGCGTCACCTTTTGGGTCAGGGGTGCGAACGCGACTGAAGCGGCGGCGAATCAGCACGAAAAACAGCGGTACAAAGAAGATGCCCAACAGCGTGGCGCTGAACATGCCGCCCAGTACCCCGGTGCCGATGGCACGGCGCCCGGCAGAACCTGCGCTCGTACTCAGCGCCAGGGGCAAGACACCAAACATAAAGGCCAGTGAGGTCATCAGAATCGGTCGCAGGCGCTGACGCACCGCGATCAGGGTGGCCTCGATCAAGCTATTGCCCTGCTCATGCAGGTGCTTGGCGAATTCCACAATCAAAATCGCGTTCTTCGCCGCCAGGCCCACGGTGGTTAGCAACCCCACTTGAAAGTACACGTCATTGCTCAACCCGCTGTAGCGCGTGGCCAGCACCGCGCCCACGACACCTAGCGGCACCACCAGCATCACCGAGAAAGGCACTGACCAGCTCTCGTAGAGTGCAGCCAGGCACAGGAACACAAACAGCACCGATATCCCGTACAGCAACGGTGCCTGCGACCCCGACAAACGCAGTTGATAAGACTGCCCGGTCCACTCGTAGCCGATGCCTTCGGGTAACTGCTGGATGATGCTTTCCACGGCGTCCATGGCCACCCCGGAGCTCACGCCCGGCGCGGGGTCACCCACCACTTCCAGCGACGAACTGCCGTTATAGCGCTCGAGCAATGGCGAGCCGTAACTCCACGAAGTGCTGGCAAACGAAGAGAACGGGACCATTTCATCGTTGCTGTTACGCACAAACCAGTGGTCCAGGTCGGCGGCCTGCATGCGCGCGGTCGCCTCGCCCTGCACGTAGACCTTTTTCACCCGGCCCTGGTTAAGAAAATCGTTAACGTAAGTGCCGCCCAGCGCGGTGGACAAGGTGGCGTTGATGTCGCTGGTGCTCAGGCTCAAGGCGCCCGCCTTGCGATCATCAATGTTGACCTTAAGCTGCGGCGTGTCGTCCAGGCCGTTGCTGCGCACGCCTTGCAGGCGCGGGTCTTTTTGCGCCAGTTCGATAAATTGCTCGCGCGCCGCCACCAACGCGTCATGCCCCAGCCCCGCGAGGTCCTTGAGCTGCAAATCGAACCCGGAGCTTTGCCCCAACCCGCGCACGGCAGGCGGTTGCATGACAAACACGTTGGCATCGCCAATGCTCGACAACGCCTCGGTCGCCCGCTGCGCGATAGACGCGGCGTCCTGACCTGCCCCCGTGCGCTCGCTCCAGTCCTTGAGCCGGATAAAGGCCCGGGCCGAGTTCTGGCTGTTGCCGCCCATGCCCAGGCCCGAGATGCTGATCAGCGCTTCGACTTCCGGCTGCTCGAGCATATAGCCCTCGAACTGCTTGAGCACCGCCTGGGTACGGTCATCCGTTGCGCCCACGGGCAACTGCACTTGGGCCATCAAGATGCCCTGGTCTTCATCGGGCAAAAATGAGGTCGGCAAGCTGGCGTAACCGGCCGCCATGGCGGCGATCACCAACAGGTACACCACCAGGCTGCGGCCACCCCGGCGTACGATCCCTCCTACGCCTTTTTGATAAGCCTCGGCGCTTCGCTCAAAGGTGCGGTTGAACCATCCGAAGAAGCCGCTAGCAGCAGCGTGCCCTGTGGCATCGGAAGGCTTGAGCAAGGTCGCACACAGCGCGGGCGTCAGGGTCATGGCCACCAGCACCGAGAGCACCATGGCCGAAACGATGGTCACCGAAAACTGCCGGTAAATGATCCCGGTTGAACCCCCAAAAAACGCCATGGGGATAAACACCGCACTCAGCACCAATGCGATGCCCACCAGTGCGCTGGTGATTTCGGCCATCGATTTGCGCGTGGCTTCCAGCGGCGAAAGCCCCTCTTCGCTCATCACCCGCTCGACGTTTTCTACCACCACAATCGCGTCGTCCACCAACAGGCCGATGGCCAATACCATGGCGAACATGGTCAAGGTGTTGATCGAATAGCCGAACAGCGCCAGCACCCCGAACGTGCCCAGCAAGACTACCGGCACCGTGATGGCCGGGATCAGCGTGGCGCGTACATTTTGCAAGAACAAAAACATGATCAGCACCACCAGCACGATGGCTTCGCCCAACGACTTGACCACCTCTTCGATGGACAGGCTGACGAACGGGGTCGTGTCATAGGCGATCACATTTTTGAGCTGCATTTCGCTCGGGTAAAACGGCTGAAGCTCGGCGAGCCTGGCCTTGACGGCCTCCCCGACCTTAAGCGCATTGGCGCCCGTGGCCAGCTGTACGCCCATTGCGGCGGCGGGCTTGCCATTGAGGGCTGAGTTCACGTCGTAGCTGTCACTGCCCAGTTCAACCCGCGCCACCTCACCGAGCAACACCACCGCGCCCGTGCTGTCGGACTTGACCAACACATTGCGAAACTCTTCGGCGGTCTGCAATTTGCTGCGCGCACTGATCGTCGCATTCAGTTGCTGCTTGGCCACGGCTGGCAACGCCCCGAGCTGGCCCGCCGACACTTCGGTGTTTTGTGCCTCCAGCGCGGTGATCACATCCGAGGGCATCAAGGCGTATTTTTCGAGCAGCGCCGGGTCCAGCCAGATGCGCATGGCGTAGCCCGAACCGAGGGTTTGCACCTCGCCGACCCCGTCGATCCGGGCAATCGAGTCAAGCAAGGTGCTGGAGATGTAATCGCCAATTTGCGTGCCGGTCACGCTGGGGTTGTCGGACGCGAGGGCTGCAATCATCAAGAAGTCTGAGCCGCCCTTGGTCACGGTCAGGCCTTCGCTCTGCACCGAGGCGGGTAGCCGCGACTCCACTTGTTGCAGCTTGTTCTGCACCTGCATCTGCGCCACGTCTGGGTCGGTGCCGGCATCGAAGGTCAAACTGATACTGGCGCTGCCCGCCGAACTGCTGGACGCCGACATGTAGGTGAGCTTGTCGAGCCCGGTCATTTGCTGCTCGATGATCTGGGTCACCGAGTCTTCAACGGTCTTGGCCGAGGCGCCGGTGTAGGTCGCAGAAATGCGCACGGTGGGCGGTGCGATGTCCGGGTATTGCTCCAGCGGCAACTGACTGATCGACATCGCCCCCGCGAGCATGATGACGATGGCGATCACCCAGGCAAAAATCGGCCGGTCGATAAAAAAGCGCGCCATGCTCAGTTCCCCTGCGCAATCGCGGTGGGTGCCACGGCGCGTGGCACGCCCCGGGCGTCACTGTTTTGCGCCAGCACCTCGGCGCCGACCCGAACCTTCTGCCCGCCTTCGATAATCACTTGGTCACCCGCATTCAACCCGGCGCTGACCCACCACTGGTTACCCACCGCCCGGTCAATCGCCAGTACCCGTTGCTCAACCTTGCCGTTGACTACCACCAGCACCGAGGTCACGCCACTGGCGCTTCGGGTCACGGCTTTTTGCGGTATCAAAATGGCCTTGTCATCGCTGGCCAGCTCCAGCACCGCGCGCACATACATGCCCGGCAACAACAGGTGCTCAGGGTTGGCGAACACGGCGCGCAGGGTTACGGTGCCGGTGCCTTGGTTGACCGCGACACCGCTGAACTTGAGGGTACCGGCATGGTTGTAGGGGCTGCCATCATCGAGCGTCAGCAACACCGGTGCTTCGCCTTCGGCGCTATTGCCTTGCAACGCACCGCTGGCCAGGTCGCGCTTGAGGCGCAGCAACTCAGTGGTCGATTGGGTGATATCGACGTAGATCGGGTCCAGTTGCTGCACTGTGGTCAGCGCCGTGGTTTGCGCGGCGACCAGCAACGCGCCGGGGGTGACGGTCGAGGTTTCGATACGGCCGCTGAGCGGCGAGGTGATCCGGGTATAGCCCAGATTGATCCGGGCCGTGTCGACCCCGGCTTGCGCCACCTGCAACTCGGCCTGGGCCGTGAGCAAGCTGACTTGGGCATCTTCGTTGTCTTGCTGGCTGATGGCGTCAATTTTTACCAACGCCGCATTACGCGTGGCCGTGGCCTGCGCCGACTTGAGCGTGGCGCGGGCCTTGCTCGCTGTCGCTTGCGCCTCGGCCAGCGCGGCCTTGTACGGCGCCGGGTCGATTTGGTACAGGGCCTGCCCGGCCTTGACCTCGGCGCCCTCGACAAACAGCCGTTGCTGGACAATTCCGCCTACCTGCGGGCGAATGTCAGCCAGCATAAAAGCCTGGGTACGCCCAGCCAGTTCGGTGGTCAGCGCCTGACGTTGCGGCTGCACCGTCATCACCTGGACTTTCGGGGTTTGCGCCACAGGTGGGGCATCGCCTGCCGAGCAGCCGCCCAAGGCAAAAAGAACCAGCACGGCAACCACCACCGCGGCGGTTACCAGAGATTTAGCAAAAAGTTTGGTCGACATAGCGGCCTCTGCAAGTGGGGTGGCTCAAGCCATGCGCCATCGTGCGAGGCAAATGTGCAGGAAATTTGAAGATTGCCCACACGCCTTGAATCTTCGGCCAGCGGGGGCCTAAATGAGCAGGCCATTCACTGACAAGCCCGAGCCCATGAAGCTGAGCATCTCCACCAAACTGTTTATTGCGATTCTCGCCAGTGTGCTCTTAGTCATCCTGAGCATGGGCCTGGCCACCAGTTGGAGCTTCGGCCGCGGCTTTCTCGGCTACCTCAACGAACAGGCCCTGGAACGCATGGCCCCGGTGTTGCCACGGTTGGCCAGCGCGTATGAACGCGAAGGCAGTTGGGAGTTTCTGCGTAATAAACCTGACCGCTGGTTTGAGGTGATGCGTCCGGAGCCAGAAGATGAAGTGCGCACCCGCGACCTTAAAAACCCGCTGCCGTCCGACCTCACCGGCGCGTTATTTCGTATTGCCTTGCTCGACCAGCACAAAAAAAGGGTCACCGGTTACCCCTCGATCGGTGACGACGCCCTGCTGCGCCCCATCGACGTGGGCGGCAAAACCGTCGGCTGGCTGGCCGTGACGCCCTTTCAAAGCGTGACCGAGGCCGGGGGCGAGCGTTTTCAGCAGTATCAATTGCGCACCAGCCTGGCCGTGGGGGTGCTGTCGTTGCTGCTGGCGATGCTGATTGCCTGGTGGATCGCGCGCACCTTGCTCGACCCGGTCAAGCGTGTGGCCGCCGCCACCCATCGGCTGGCCCAGGGCGAATACAGCAACCGGGTGGCGGTGTCGTCCAACGATGAAGTGGGCCAATTGGCCCGGGACTTCAACCAACTGGCCTTCACCCTGGAGCGCAATGAAACCATGCGCCGCGAATTCATGGCCGATGTGTCCCACGAGTTACGCACGCCACTGTCGATCTTGCGCGGCGAGCTGGAGGCCATCGAAGACGGTGTACGCAGCCTTGATCACGCCTCGATGAAGTCTTTGCAAGCTGAAGTCGGGATGCTCAGCAAATTGGTAGATGACCTGTATGAACTCTCGTTGGCAGACGTGGGCGCATTGACCTATCGCAAGAGCGAATGCGTACTCAATGACGTGCTGGAGGAATCACTGGCGATGTTTCAGGAGCGCTGCAACGCTGCGCAATTGCACATTGATATGGAACTGCCTGCACCACCGCTGGTGCTCGAAGCGGACGCAAAGCGCCTGCAACAACTGTTCAGCAACCTGTTGGAAAACGCCGTGCGCTACACCGACCCCGGCGGCCGGGTGGAAATCCGTGCCAGCCAGGAGGACGATGCCGTGTGCATCAGCATCATGGATTCCGCGCCCGGTGTTGAACCCCAGCAACTGCCGCGGCTGTTTGAGCGCTTCTACCGTGGCGAAGCCTCGCGCAACCGGGCCAGCGGCGGCGCCGGGCTGGGTTTGGCGATCTGTCACAGCATTGCCCTAGCCCACGGCGGCAGCCTGACAGCCGACCACTCCCCGCTGGGCGGCCTCTGGCTGAACCTGCGGCTACCCCGCAAAGGGTGATTCATGAGCATTCTGATCGTCGAAGACGAACCCAAACTGGTCGCCCTGATGCGCGATTATTTATCGCTCGAAGGCTACCCGGTCCATTGCCTGGGCAACGGCCTTGAGGTGGTGCCGTGGGTTCGCGCGCATTCGCCACGCTTGATCTTGCTCGACCTGATGTTGCCGGGCCGCGATGGCCTGGACATCTGCAGGGAACTGCGCAGTTTTAGCGCGGTGCCGATCATCATGATCACCGCACGTGTTGAAGAAGTGGACCGCTTGCTGGGGCTGGATCTGGGCGCCGATGACTACATTTGCAAACCCTTCAGCCCACGGGAGATGGTGGCCCGAGTCAAAGCGATACTGCGCCGCAGCCCGCACCTGGAGACCGTGGCGCAAGCGCGTATCGAGATCGACGAAAGCCGCTACAGCGCTGCTTTTGATGGTGTGCCGCTGGACCTGACGCCGGTTGAACTGCGCCTGCTCAACACCTTTGCCCGCGCTCCGGGCCGGGTGTTCTCCCGCGACCAGTTGCTCGACAAACTGTATTCCGATCACCGGGTGGTCACCGACCGCACGGTCGACAGCCACATCCGCAACCTGCGGCGCAAGCTTGCGCAGGCGTGCCCCGCAGAGGACCCGATCCAGTCGCTGTATGGCGTGGGCTACAAGCTGGAGCTTTAAAGCGACTCATTGAACAGCGCAAAACTCGCAAGATGTTGCCGGGCGTTTTGCAGCGCCGTGGCCACCGCCTCTTCGCCAAATACCAGCCCTTCTAGATAAACAAAGTGGATGTCAGACAGCCCAAGCATCGTGAAAACTTCGCGCAAGTAGTCGGTCAGGAAGTCACGCTGTTTGGCCCTCGGCCCTTGATGAAAGCCACCCGAACCCACCAACACGTAAACCGGGCGAGAGGCGAGCAAACCGGTTTTGCCGTCTGGCCCCGAGCTAAAGGTGCGATGGATGCGCAACACGTAGTCAATCCACAGCTTCAGCGATGCCGGAACCGTCAGGTTGTGCATGGGCGTGCAAACAAACACGACATCGCTGCGCTCCAGCTCCTGAATCAATGCTTCGGACACATCAAACACTGGCGCATCGAACGCTGTGGGCTTGGTCAACGCCGCGCCGTACTCAATGTTCAACGGGGGCAAAGGTTGTTCTGCCAGGTTACGTTCGATCAGTTCCAGATCCGGGTAACGTTGGCGCAGGCGCTGCAGTTGCTCGTGCGCCAGTTGTCGGGCGTGGGAAAAATCACCGTGAGGGCTGGCGTTGATCAGCAGTGCGGTTTTCATGGGTGGGCCTCGCTCAGTTTTTCGGTGAAGTGCATACCACGGGCCAGCAGCCCCTGACGGAAGTAAAAGCGCTGGGCCAACGCCATGTGCAGCCCTGTATCCAGTACAAAATGATCGCAACCGCGTCGAACGGCTTCCTCGCGTACGGCGTTCAATAACGTGGCGCCCACGCCAGAGCCTTGCATCTGCGGGCTGATCACCAAGTCATCAACGTAGATAAAGCGGCCATAGATCAGGTTTTCAAGTTCGCGATAGCCGGCCAATCCGACCATGCCTTGGCCGTTGCTGATCGCCAATAAACGGTAGCCCTGCCGGGCCTGCCGCGACAATTGCGCGGCATAAGCGTCCGGGTCAGATAAATGCGGACGCAACACGCGCATCAGATCAAAACTGGCGTGTTGGTCTGCGGGGGTTTCCAGAAGCTGAAAGGTGTAGTCCATGCTCGTCTGCCCTCTGTAAAAGTTGGCTTACTTTAGGGACATAACGGCACAGGTCACAGATCCAAAAAATGCCTTCAGGACTGGGCCATAGAAACGTCAGAGCCTCCAATGCGTGTTCTATTCAGACGAATAAACGTGGCAAGGATGCCTTGTTGAAATCCGCGTCTATAATCTGCCGAAAAAATCCATGGAGGAAACGCTGTGACCATTGCGCTGCATCTCTTAGTCATCATTCTTTCGTTGGGTCTTGTCCGCTACTTGGGCCCCAAATGGCTGATCCCCATCGGTATTGTCTGGTCCGCGGTGACGGTATTCACTCTTTTTTGGCCCCCCCTTATCGCTCTTCAATTGAGTGTCATCTGGGCGACGGTCTGGCTGTTGAAAGCCCATGCAGCTAAGTCCCGGCAGGACGAAACGTCCAGACAACCCGCATCCGGATCCAGCGCAGTGTTGACCGACAACAAAGCGATGCCGCAGACCAGGGCCTATCAGGACAGCATTAAATCCGGTGAAATTAACTGGCGCCCCGACGAACCCGCTGAAGAGCCGCACACTCACGCGAGCCTGGACCACGACTATCACCAGCAAGAAATCATGGCCGCCACCGGCCAAATGCTGGCCTCGCGCAAGCTTGAACAGGATCACATCGAATCGATACTGGCACGGGCCGAAAAGCACCATCAAACCGCGCTCAAGTTGCTTGAAGACGAGTCGTTCAAACGAGGATATGAGGAGGCGTACGCCATGTATGAGGCACTGCTTCGGGGGGAAAAAGCTGCAACTGCGTCCATTCCCTTTACTGATTTCAGCCGCCCCGACACGCATGTTGTCAAACCGGTGGACGATGCCATTCAGAACACGTTTGAAAGCTCCGCCAATGAATACTCGGCGTTTTTGAAAAATACGGTTGTGCGCTTACAACAACGCAAAGGTCTGCGTGAGCTGTTTGAAAAAGAGATGCTCATCGCAGGCGGTTCGCAGGTGCTGAACCGGATCAAAAGCTTTGAAGCCGGGGACGAATGGCGCTACGCGGACCGCCGCAAGAAGGTACGCGGCACACTCGCTGACCGACAATTAAAAGCCTGAAAGGCGCTAGGGCCTCACCCATGGGTGAGGCCCTGACATCCGTCAGCTACATCAACACTCACTGCCAACGCTTGAACAGCACGCTCGCATTGACCCCGCCAAAGCCGAAGCCATTTGAAATCGCGTATTCAATCGCCAGCTTTTGCGCCTGCCCGCGAACCAGGTTGAGCCCGGCAGCCGCAGGGTCCGGCGTCTCAAGGTTCAGGGTTGCCGGGGCGATCTGGTCGCGCAAGGCCAGCAAGGTGAAGATCGCCTCGATGCCACCTGCCGCGCCCAGCAAGTGCCCGGTTGCTGATTTGGTGGCACTGATGGCAACGTCGGGGTTGTCGCCAAACAGACTATTGATGGCGGCCAACTCGCCTTTGTCACCCACTGGGGTCGAAGTGGCATGGGCGTTCAAATGCTGGATCTGCGCCGGGGTTATACCGGCCTGCTTAATCGCCTGCTCCATGGCCCGCCGCGCACCTGAGCCATCTTCCGGCCCGGCGGTCATGTGGTAGGCATCGGCACTGGTGCCATAACCCACCAGTTCCGCAATCGGCGAGGCGCCTCGGGCCAGGGCGTGCTCCAGCTCTTCGATCACCAGTAAACCGGCGCCCTCGCCCATCACAAAACCGTCGCGCGCTTGATCGAACGGGCGTGAGGCACGCTCAGGGGTGTCGTTGAAACCGTGGGACAACGCCCGCGCCGCCGCAAAACCACCCAGGCTCACACGATGGATGCACGCTTCGGCGCCACCACACACGGCCACGTCCACTTCACCGGCACGAATCATCCGCGCCGCATCGCCAATCGCCTGCACACCGGCAGCACACGCCGTGACCGGGGCGCCCAGCGGGCCTTTGAGGTGATGCAGAATCGACACATGCCCGGCCGCCAAGTTGCACAGAAACGACGGGATGGTGAACGGTGACAAGCGGCGCGGGCCCTTGCTGTCAGCGGTGCGCACCGCCTCGGCAATGGCCGGAAACCCGCCCACACCGGACGCGATAATCGTCGCCGTACGCTCTTGCTGCAGTTCGGTTTGCGGCGCCCAGCCCGCTTGCTCCAGCGCTTCTTTAGCGGCGGCAAGTGCAAACAGAATGAAGCGGTCCATCTTGCGCTGTTCTTTAGCGGGGATCAGCGCGTCGGGGTCAAACCCGGCGTGCGGGTCCTGATCACGGTCCAGCACCTGACCGCCTATGCTGACGGCCAAATCACCGACCAGCGCTTCAGGCAGTCGACGGATCCCGGACTGCCCTGCCAGCAAACGGCTCCAGGTTTGCTCGACCCCACAGCCCAGCGGGGTCACCGCGCCCATGCCTGTCACAACAATGCGTCTATTCACGATGGCTCACTCCATAAATTTTGCTTGGTAGCGGTACAGTGACGAAACTATCATTATGAAAGTAACATCAGTGAGCAAAACTTTTCTCGTCTCTCAGGAACCGCAATGCAACGCACATCGCTTACAAACGCCGAATGCCCTGTCGCCCGTGGACTGGAACGGGTAGGAGAATGGTGGAGCATCTTGATCATGCGCGATGCGCTGCAAGGGTTAAGGCGCTTTGACGAGTTTTCGCAAAGCTTGGGGATTGCCCCGAACATGCTGACGCGCAGGCTCAACACCCTGGTCGAAGAAGGATTACTGGAGCGCAGACGCTACAGCGAGCGCCCGCCCCGGTACGAATACGTACCGACGGCGGTGGGAGAAGATTTCAAAATCGTGATCATGGCGTTTATTGCCTGGGGCAATCGGCATTACACGCCCGAGGGCGAAAGCGTGCAGATCATTGATCAACAGACCCGCCATCCACTCCAGGTGGTGCTGATGGACGCGGTTGAAGGCCGTGCGGTGCCCATTGAACAGTGCACCGTCAAGGCCGGGCCGGCAGCGAGTCCAGGCATGCAGGAGCGCCTGGCATTTGTAGCGGGCAGGCAGCCGCAAGACGCCTGAGGTGATGGCTCAAGAGCAATAAAAGGTAGTCGCCGCCCCAATGACAAGACGTTGATCGGTGTGATGCGGCACCCCTGATCAGCGCATTGCGGCCTCGGCAGCGACTACAGGAACGGGGCTTACTGGCAGACTTTCGCAGCCGCCGGGTCGTTAGGCACGAATGAATCGGCGGCACCCGGTTTCAGGACCACGTAGCCACGGCGCCACGGTTGGTCATCGACCATTTTCCAGCGGTGTCCGGAGCCGGTGTTGTCGGCTGCCAGCAGCACTTCGCCCGGGCGCAAAGTAAACGTCTCACCGGTGCGCGTCTCAAAGGCCAGCGTGCCGGACAAGGTCAAGACGTACTGCGGCTCCGGGTCGTTATGCCAGTCAAAAGAGGCATGCGCCGGGCTTTGCTTGAAGTGAATGGCCGTCACGTCGTTGCGCATGTTCTGGTTGATGGTCCCTTGTAGAACATGCGAGGCGTCGTCCGCGCCGGTGCACAGTTTGTAGGCCTTGATGGTGTCAGTGGCGGACGTAGCCGCTTGAGCGCCGCTCAGTGTCGCGAGGGTGATTGCGACAGCACCCGCCGTCCGCAAGCTGAGGCTGCACAGACCGTGAATGACCGTGTGCCGCGACGAACGTTTTTTCTCATGCATGAAACCGGTTTCCCTTGTCCTGAAATTGCCCTGAAATGGCCTGATAGGCGTTGCTTGCAGAACATGTTCGACGCCGTGGGCCTTCGCGACAACTAACTAATAATTCATAGATCGCACAAGGCTGATGCAAGCTGGCGTGGAAACTGCATTGTGCGCTAAAGGTATTGACGCTAAATTGTTGGCTCTTTTAACGCCAAGGTTCCTGTGATGACTGTCGACGACCACTCCGCCCCGGCAGACGCTGGCAGTTGTGATTACCTGCTGCTGCAAAACCAGCTGTGTTTTTCACTGCACTCCACCTCGTTGATGATGACCAAGGTGTACAAGCCCCTGCTTCAGGCCTTGAACCTGACCTACCCGCAATACCTGGCGATGCTGGTGTTATGGGAAGAAGACGGTCTGACCGTAGGGGAAGTCAGTGCGCGTCTGCTGACAGATCCGGGGTCGTTGACGCCGTTGCTCAAGCGCCTGGAAGCCGAAGGCATGCTCAGCCGGGTTCGCAGCCATGAAGACCAGCGAGTGGTTCACCTGCGCTTGACCGAGCAGGGCAAAGCGCTGCAAGAAAAAGCCAAGGCCATCCCCCAGTGCATCCTGGCCGCCAGCGGGCTGAGCCTGGAGCAGTTGCAAGACATCCAGAAAAACCTGCTACTGCTGCGCCGCAACCTGCACGCCAGCCTCTAAGTATTATTCCGTCTGTAGGAGCGAGCTTGCCTCGCGATCTTTTGATTTTTAAAGATCAAGAGATCGCGAGGCAAGCTCGCTCCTACAGGGCCAGTTTTGTTTCCTGAAAATAAATAGTCTTTTAGATCAATAGGATAGATCTGTTTTCGGTGCGTCTTTAAAAAATAGCTTGCGCACAAACTATTTGAGCGCTAATTTTTAGCCATCTGATTAGCGCGCAAACAATTAGCGCTAAAGATAAACCTCATCAGACACTTCTCTTGTAAGGAAAGACCGCCATGAACGTTCTCTATACCGCTGTTGCAACCGCTACCGGTGGCCGTGATGGTCGCGCTGTTTCGAGCGACAAGATCCTCGACGTCAAGCTGACCACGCCAAAAGAACTGGGCGGTGCTGGCGGTGAAGCCACGAACCCTGAGCAACTGTTTGCCGCCGGTTACTCGGCCTGCTTTATCGGTGCCTTGAAGTTTGTCGCCAGCCAGACCAAGCGCAGTATTCCGGCCGACGCCTCGATCACGGCCCACGTGGGTATTGGCCAGATCCCGGGCGGTTTCGGTCTGGACATCGACCTGCACATCAGCCTGCCGGGCCTTGAGCAAGCCGACGCTCAAGCGCTGGTAGACGCTGCGCACCAGGTGTGCCCTTACTCCAACGCCACTCGCGGCAATGTCGACGTGCGTCTGCACGTCAGCGTTTAAATCACCTGACTCATTGTGGGAGCGGGCTTGCTCGCGATGGATACGACAAGGTGTCAAAGTTGCGCACCGTGTTGCCTGCATCGCGAGCAAGCCCGCTCCCACAGATTTAAATCCGCGCCAGCGCCTGCGCCAGGTCAGCGCGCAAATCTTCGACATCCTCAACACCCACCGACAGCCGCACCAGACCATCGCCGATACCCAACTGCGCACGGGTTTGGGCGGGGATGGTGGCGTGGGTCATGATGGCCGGGTGTTCGATCAGGCTTTCAACCCCACCCAGGCTTTCGGCCAGGGCAAAAATCTGCACGCTTTCCAGGAAGCGCCGGGCGCCCGCCAGGTCGGTGTTCAAGTCGATGGAAATCATCCCGCCAAAACCACGCATCTGCCGACACGCCAAGTCATGCTGCGGGTGCGATGCCAGCCCCGGATAGTGCACACGCGACACGTGCGGCTGGCGCTCCAGCCATTGCGCCAGCTCCAGCGCGTTGCTGCAGTGACGCTCCATGCGCAGTGCCAGAGTTTTCACGCCGCGCAGGGTGAGGAAGGCATCAAACGGCCCGGCAATCGCGCCGACCGCGTTTTGCAGGAAGCGCAAGCGCTCGGCCAGTTCCAGGTCCTTGACGATGGCGATCCCGCCGATCACATCCGAGTGGCCGTTCAGGTACTTGGTGGTCGAGTGCACCACCACATCAAAACCCAACTCCAGCGGGCGCTGCACCCAAGGGCTGGCGAAGGTGTTATCGGCCACGCAAATGATGCCGCGTGCCCGGCAGATGCTTGCCACGGCCGCCAGGTCGGTCAGGCTGAGCAGCGGGTTGCTCGGGGTTTCGACCCAGACCATCCGCGTGTTGTCCTGCAACGACGCTTCAAAAGCGCTGAGGTCTGTCAGGTCGACGAAGCTGAAGCTGTGCCCGGCGCTGCGCTGGCGGACTTTGTCGAACAGGCGGAACGTACCGCCGTACAAGTCGTTGCCCGAGACGATGTGCGAACCGGCGTCCAATAACTCCAGCACCGTCGAAATCGCCGCCAGCCCGGAAGCAAAAGCGAAGGCATCTGTGCCGCCTTCAAGGTCCGCGACGCAACGCTCCAGGGCAAACCGCGTCGGGTTGTGCGAACGCCCGTAGTCGAGGCCTTTGTGCACGCCGGGGCTTTCTTGCAAATAGGTGGAGTTGGCATAAATCGGCGGCATCAAGGCCCCGGTGGAAGGGTCCGGCACCTGCCCTGCGTGAATGACGCGGGTGGCAAAGGCGCGGTGTGCGCCGTTTTCATCGTGCTGACTCATGCAAGGGATCTCCGTAAGTGATTGAGCAGGTCGACGCGAGTAATCAGGCCATGAAAGCCTGAAGCGTCAGCAATAATCGCCACCAGCCCGCGGTCGAGTTCGGCCTGTAGTTCAGTCAGACTGGCCTGCGGCGCCAAAGTGTGCAACGTGTCCGTCATGGCGCTCGCGACCGTGCGGCTAAAGTGCGACGCATCGGCATGCAGGCCCAGCAAAATATCAGACTCATCGATCACCCCGACCAACCGCTTGCCGTCCACCAACACCGGCAGTTGCGACACATCGGCCAGGCGCATGCGCTGGAAAGCGGTGAGCAAGGTGTCGTCCGGACTGGCGCTGATCACCCGGCCATCCTCAAAACGTCGGGCAATCAGGTCACGCAAATCGCCGTAATGCTTGAACTGCAGCAGACCCTGGTCCTTCATCCACTGGTCGTTGTAGACCTTGGACAAATAACGCGTCCCGGTGTCACACACAAAGCTGACCACACGCTTGGGCTCGGTTTGCTCGCGGCAATAGCGCAACGCGGCGGCCAGCAAAGTGCCGGTGGAAGACCCGCCCAAAATACCTTCAGCCCGCAGCAATTGGCGGGCGTGATCAAAGCTTTCTTCATCGCTGATCGAGTAGGCATGACGCACGCTGGACAGGTCGCTGATCGACGGGATGAAGTCTTCGCCAATGCCCTCCACCGCCCAGGAACCGGCTTTGCCGATCACCCCGCTACGGCTGTATTCGGCCATCACCGAGCCCACCGGGTCGGCCAGAACCATTTCCAGATCCGGTTGCACGCGCTTAAAAAAACGGGTCAAGCCGGTCAACGTACCTGCAGACCCGACACCCACCACAATGGCATCCAGATCGTGCTGGGTTTGCGACCAGATTTCCGGGGCGGTGCTGCATTCGTGGGCCAGCGGGTTGGCCGGATTATTGAATTGATCGGCGAAAAAAGCATCGGGGATGTCGGCGGCCAAGCGCGCGGCCACGTCCTGGTAATACTCCGGGTGGCCCTTGCCGACGTCAGACCGGGTGATATGCACCTCAGCGCCCATGGCCTTGAGGTGCAACACCTTCTCGGTGGACATCTTGTCCGGCACCACCAGCACCACCCGGTAGCCTTTGGCCCGACCGACCAGCGCCAGCCCCAGGCCAGTGTTACCGGCCGTTGCTTCAACAATGGTGCCGCCGGGGCGCAAACGCCCGTCGCGCTCGGCGGCATCAATCATGGCCAGGCCGACCCGGTCCTTGATCGAGCCTCCGGGGTTTTGCGATTCAAGCTTGAGGAACAGCGTACAAGGCCCGGTATCGAACCGGCTGACACGCACCAGCGGCGTGTTGCCGATCAATTCCAGAACGGCAGGTTGAGGGTTGCTTGGCATGACGTCACTTCCCGTGTTTTGGCACTGGATGGACAGCGACTGGCAACGATTCAGGTCGCGCCAATCACCGGAAACCTCCTAGGACCATAGGCCGGGATGGGGTTGGCCGCAACTTGACGGGTGATTACTCCAGAGCGTTTAAGCCAAGCCTCCTGACGGCGTGGCATCCGCCTCATGAACAATTTTTCATGTCACGGCCCCGTCATTTTCCATTCCTATATTCCTACGTCACACGTTACGAACGGCCTGTCTCGGGCCTTGGACTCAACGTCGCAAGGAATGCGCATGCTGTGCCCGGCAGTCTGGCCCGGGGAGGAATTTATTGTGGATGCAACGCTGACACCCTTGCCGCACCTTGAGCCATTGCCTGCGGGCAGTACTTCGCGATTGCTGCGCCGTGGCGGCGCGGTGGTGCTGGTGGTGGCGCTGCATCTGTTGGTGCTGAGCCTGGTGAACCGGTCTTCGCCGGTCACGGTAGCGCCAGCCGTGACGCGGACTATTTATGCCTCGGTCATTCATCAACCCGCGCCAGCACCCGCCGCCCCTGCTGCACCGACACCGCCCTCTGAGCCCCCTCCTCCCGTGGCCCCGCCCATCCCCGCGCCAGAGGCTGTTCACCCGGTCGCCCGGCCCAAGCCGGTGGCCAAGCCGCATGCCGTGCAGCGCCCGATAACGCCCGTGGTCAAGTCAGATCCCGCACCCGCCACACCTGCGGCGGCCGCTCCCGTGGTTGCGCCCACGCCCGCTCCGCCGCCTCAGCCCAATACGATCACCCGAGGCGTGGAGTACGTGCATGAACCCGAACCCGAATACCCCGACAGTGCCCGTGAAGAGGGCAACGAAGGCACCGTGATTTTGCGCGTGCTGGTGGATATTCACGGCAAGCCCGGCGCCGTGGACATCGTGCGTTCCTCGGGTTTCGGCAGTCTCGATGAAGCGGGCAAGACCGCAGTGCGCGGCGCGCTGTTCAAGCCTTATCTGGAGGATGGGCATGCGGTGTCGGTGTACGTGATCGTGCCGCTGCGCTTTCAGCTCGACAGCTAGCACTCCCCCCTATTTTTTATTGACGGGCCTCCCGGTCAGGGCAGCGCTCACCCCAAAGAAAGGAAAAACACATGGAAACCGGAACACTGGGTTTGAATGTTTTGTGGCAACAGGCCGACGTGGTCACCCGAGGCGTGGCCTTGATGCTGCTGGTGATGTCAGTGGCGTCCTGGTACGTGATGCTCGACAAACTGCTGCGTCTGGCGCTGTTCCGGCTGCGCTCGGGCAAGCTTTTGGCGGCGTTCTGGGGCGCGCCGACGCTCAAGGAGGGTGTGCAGCAATTGGGCCAAGGCAGCGCTTGGGCTGAAGTGACCCATGCCGGTATCAGCGCCGCGCGCCAGCACCGTGATGCGCTGGATGGCGACATGAACCCGCCGCCCTTCAGCGAATGGCTGACCCGCGCCTTGCGCCAGTCCACCGCGACCATCGGCGGCAAGTTGCAAGGCGGTATGGCGATTCTGGCCACCGTGGGTTCCAGCGCGCCCTTTGTCGGTTTGCTCGGCACCGTGTGGGGCATTTACCACGCCTTGATGAAGATCGGTTTGTCCGGTGACGCCAGCATCGACAAAGTCGCCGGCCCCGTTGGCGAAACCCTGATCATGACGGCCCTGGGCCTGGCCGTGGCCATCCCCGCCACCCTGGGCTACAACCTGCTGGTGCGCAGCAATAAGCAAACCCTGGCAGAGCTAAGCAAGTTTGCCTTCGAGCTGCACGACCTGCTGGTGATCGGCGCCCGCGCCACCCCACGCAACGGGCTGCCTGCCCACAGCACCTTCAATGCCCAAGCGGAGTACCTCTGATGGCCGGTGGACTGTCGGGCGGCGACGACCAGGAAGAAGACGGCTTCAACCCCGAGATCAATACCACGCCGCTGGTGGACGTGATGCTGGTGCTGTTGGTGATTTTCATCATCACCGTCCCGGCCATTCAGCACTCGGTGAAGATCGACCTGCCCAAGGCCGCCGCGCAACAGGACAACAAACCGCCGCCGTCGGTAGACCTGGCGCTGGACAACGATGGCCACCTGCATTGGGAGGACCACGACATCAGCGACAGCGACTTGCCCGCGCTGATCGCCGAGGCCGCCGCGCGCCAGCCGGTCCCGGAATTGCACCTGCGCGCCGAGCGCAACACGCCCTATGAAAAGGTCGTGCAGGTGATGGCGGCGGCGCAGTCCGGTGGTCTGGACAAGATCGGTTTCGTGACCCAGGCCGTTACCCCTTAACCACAGCGTCGCCCTTCGCCCTACCCGTTTGGTCGGCCTTCATAGCCGACCACGGCGAAGTGCGCGCCACAGAAATCAACCAGGCCGTGAATGGCCGTTTTCGAAGGTGCAGTCATGTTCCGCAAATCCCCGTTGTATGTGCGTGCAGGTCTCGGTTTCGCAGCGCTTGCCATGGCCACGCCGTCTTTTGCCGCCGATGCTGCAGCGGCCATCGACGACAGTGCCTTGGCCACCTTGCCGCAAGTCACGGTCAAAGCCGCCAAACGCAAACCGGCGCTGCACCAGCAGACCAACAGCGGTGCCCTGGGCAGCCGCGCGGTGATCGATACACCGTTCTCGTTCAAGAGCGTCGGCAGCAGCGAAATCCAGGACCGCCAGGCGGGGATTTTGTCTGAGGCGGTCAAGTACGACGCATCGGTCACCTCCATCAGCTCCAGCTACGGCACCCACCCGGCCACCGTCGCGGTGCGCGGCCTGCCGCTGGATGACCTGAATGGCTACAAGGTGGATGGCATGGCCAACATCAACCGTGGCGTGGAAATGCCCCTTGAGATGTTTGACCGCATCGATGTGCTCAAAGGCCTCTCGGGCTTCATGTACGGCTTCGGCAGCCCGGGCGGGATCGTCAACTATGTGACCAAACGGCCAACCGACAAGACCACCTTCAGCGTCGACGCCGGTTACGAGTCCAACAACCTGTACAAGGAACACCTGGACGTCGGCGGCCGCCTGGATGACCCGCGTTTTGGCTACCGGGTCAACCTGGTGCACGAAGAAGGCGATGCCGTTTCGGGTGACGCCAAGGTCAACCGCACAGCCGTCGGCGTGGCCCTCAACGCGCAACTCAGCGATGACCTGAGCCTGGACTTCGACACCCTGTACCAGACGCGTGATACCAGCGGCGGCACCGACATCATCGTTAACGCTAAAAATGCCTTGCCCAAACCCATTGATGGCAGCAAACGCCTGTACAGCAATGGCTCCTTTACCGATGTGGATTACAGCCTGTCGACGCTCAGTGCGACGTACAAATTCTCGCCTGACTGGACCGGCAAGCTGGCCTACCGCTACAGCGATTCGACACGCCGTTATTTGAAAGACCAGTACATCATTTCCAGCGATGCGGGCGGCTACTCCGACAAAGCGTCGGCCGAGTACCACGGCTATGACTACAACGACGCCATGGGCACCCTGGAAGGCAAATTCACCACCGGCTGGTTCAGCCATGACCTGGTGCTGGGCAGCAGTTACTCGCAACTGAACTCCGAAAAATCTGTGGTCAGCCCCAAAGGCACCGTGGGCAAGGGCAACCTGTACGACCCGACGATCTTTTCGGTGTACAACATCGATTACAGCGGCGGCACCTATGGCGATGACAACATCAAGGAAAGCGCCGTATTCGCCAGCGATACCATCGGCCTGGGTGAACACTGGTCGTTGCTGGCGGGCCTGCGCAACGAAGACTTCCGCGAGGAGACTCACGCCTCCTCGACCGCCCCTGCTGTCCAGTACAAGGCCCGACCCGCCACACCAACCGTGGCGTTGATGTACAAACCCAACAAAGACGTGACCGTGTATGCCAGTTACGTCGAATCCCTGGAAAACGGCGGCACCGCGCCCACCACGGCGGTCAACTCCGAACAGACCCTGGGCCCGCTGCGCAGCAAGCAATACGAAGTGGGCGTAAAAGCCCAGCAGCGTAACTGGAGCGCCACGGCGGCGGCGTTTCGCATCGACCGGGGTGCCGAGTACACCAACGATGCCAACGTCTTCGTGCAGAGCGGCACCATCCGCTATCAAGGCCTGGAGTTGAACGCCAGCGTCGATGCCACACCCAACCTGACCGTGGACGGCAGCGTCATGTCACTGGACTCGGCCTACCACGATGCGGGCGATGGCGTTGATGGCAACCGCGCCGCCGGTGCTGCGCATTATCAAGCTGCAACACAAGTCACGTACCGTGTCCCGCAAGTGCCCGGCATGTTCCTGCACACCGGCGCCCAGCGTATCGGCGAAATGGCGGTGGACTCAGGCAACGTGCACCCCCTGCCGGCTTACAGCCTGTTCGATGCCGGTGGCGGTTATCGTCTGCATTTGAGCGGCGGGCATGCACTGACCTTTGGCGCCAACGTCAGCAACCTGGCCAACAAAAAGTACTGGACCTTCTATCAGGAAAACTACCTGCAGCCGGGTTCGCCCCGTACGTTAACCTTCAACACGCGTTATGACTTCTAGGCCCGCAATGATAAAAACAACGTTTTTGAAGTACACGGTTCTGGCGCTGGGCATTTGCCTGGCGTTGCCCTCTGTGGCCGCCCCACTGGACACCGGCGGGCTGCGCCTGGACAAAGTGGTGCTGGTGATGCGCCACGGCATCCGACCGGCAACCGACACCGCGGCGCTGCAAAGCTGGTCGGCCAAGCCATGGCCAGCGTTTGACGTGGCCGACGGCCAGTTGACCGACCATGGCCGCGCAGCCATCGTGCTGCTCGGCCAATGGCAACGCGGCCTGCTCGATTCACTCGGTTTGTTCAAGGCCGGGCAATGCCCGCCGGCGCAGGCGGCCTACGTGTGGTCGAGCCCGGTCGCGCGCACGCAAGCCACCAGCGCGGCGTTGGTACAAGGGATGTTCCCGGGCTGCAACGTCCCGGTAAACCATGCACAGAAAAGCCAGGACCGCTTGTTCCACGCGACCGAAAATGGCCTGGCCCCCTTGGACCCGGCGCAGACTAAAGCGGCAATATTGCACGCCATGGGCGGCAGCCTCGACGCCGCCCGCGAACGCTATGCCGCACCGGTGCTGGCCATGCAGCAAGTGGTCGGCGTGCCGTCCACCTGCGAGCAAAAGACCTGCGCCCTGAGCGAACAACCCTGGGCGCTGAAAGAGAAAAACGGCGTGGTCAAACTCAGCAGCCCATTGGGCGTGGGCGCGAGCATGAGCGAAACCTTTCGCATGCAATATGCCGACGGTTTGCCGCTGGATCAGATCGCGTTTGGTCAAGGCCGCAGCGCTGAAGAGGTATCGCGTCTGATGGCATTGCGTTCGGCTAAATACGAACTCAGCAACCACGTCCCGTACATCGCCCAGCGCGGTGCTTCGCAATTGCTCGGGCAAATCCTGTTGGCCCTGCAACCGACCGCAGCGGGCAGCCCGCCCGGCACCCAATGGCTGGCTTTCGTGGGCCACGACACCAACATCGCGCAGTTGCGCACACTGCTGGGCTTTGACTGGAAAATCGCTGAGTACCCCGAAAACGATGCCGCACCGGGCGGCACCCTTCTGTTTGAACGCTGGGTCGACGACCACACCGGCGTACAGTTTGTCAGCGTGGCCTATGTGGCGCAGAGCATGGACCAATTGCGCAGCTTGTCCGACGCACCGCCCTACCAGGTGCAATACCCTGGTTATGCGGGCAAAGCCTTGATGCCATTGAAGGGGTTTGTCGCGGAAATGGAAAAACGCATCGACCCTTCGGCGACCGAAGTGCAGCATTACCTGGGCCAGTAAGTCGCTCTGCGGCAATCAGATCCAGGGAATCAGAACAATCGCGGCAAGAGGCAGCGTCACCGCCGCGAGCAGGGTTTGACTCGCCACGATGCCAGCCATCAGGGGGGCATCACCTACCAGCTGCCGCGCCATGATGTAGGACGACGAAGCGGTGGGCAGTGCTTGAAAAAAGACTGCCGCAATCGCCGCTTTGCCGTCCAGGCCAAACACATGGCACGCGCCTACCGTCGCCAGCGGCATGACCACACACTTGGCCAGTGAAGAGTACGCAACCGGCCGCACCCAACTGCGCACCGACCCCAGCTCCAGGGCCGCCCCGACGCAGAGCAAACCGAGGGGCAACGACGCCTGCCCCAACGCCTTGAGCACCGGTTCAATTACCACCGGCAGTCCCAGCCCCAGCACCTGAAGCGCAATCGCGCCAAAGCAGGCCAGTACCAATGGATTAAGCGCCAATTGCCGGGCCACCTTGCCCGCCGTCATCTTGGCCCCGGTGCCGTACCGCGCGAACACCAGCACACACAGAATATTCACCGTCGGCACAATGGCCGCGTTGGCGACCGCCGCCAGAGCAATGCCTTGTGCGCCGAACAAGCCCGCGACGATCGACACGCCGACATAATTGTTAAAGCGTATGCCGCCCTGAAAAACCGAGGTAAACGCCGCATCACTGCCCTTGAGCAGCGGCCTGCTGGCGACCAGCGCCACAGCCACTGCACAGGTCGAAAGCACCAGCACCAGAGCCATGCCCTTCACGGGCACGTTGTCCAGGCTGGCCGTGGCCAAGCCATGTAAAAACAGCGCTGGCAGGAGAACGTAATAACCCAAACGCTCTGCCTGCGCCCAAAAACTGTCGGCCAAAAAACGACTGTGATTGAGCCAGGCGCCGAGGGCGATAAGCAACGCGATGGGCGCCAGGGCGAGTAGCAGTGCGAGGGTCATTACCGTGCCCCTGCAAGGCGAATTGACTCGTTACAGCCTTCGATCATTTTTACGCAAGCGGCAGGTGACATGGAGCTCTCCGGGCAACGGTTGGATGAGCACCACGATAAGAACTCGCGACCTAAAATAAAATCGACTTAAAATTCAGCCATCAACAAGTTTTGCTCATAGGTCATCTGGCCGGAGCATGGCGTTGAACGGCCTGCGCGAGGGCGGCGGCCAATCTGGCCAACGGACGGTCTTCGCGCTCTAGCAAGACCACGCGGCGGATCTTTTGTGGCGAGCCGAAGGGCTGGATGTCGAGATGGCCGAACTGCGCGAGGTTGTGACTGGACAGCGGAATCACCGCCACCCCAAGCCCGCTGCTGACCATCTGGATGATCGCCTCCTGGCTGTCCAACTCCATGCTGGTGTGCACGCGCAGGCGCATCCGCCGTAGCTCCTGCTCGATGGTGCGCCCGGCCCAGGCCCGGCGATCAAAACGAATGAACGTTTGCTGTTGCAGTAACTGCCGAAAATCCTGCCCCGCCAGCGAACCCGGCGCAATTATCCAGAAGCCCTCTTCATAGAGCGTGGTACTGACCAGGCCATAAGGGTGCGGGCGCACAGGTTCGGTGGTGATTGCAACGTCCAGTTCACCCGCCTCAACGCGCACGGCCAGTTCCGCCGACATACCAGAGGCCACGTTGATACGCACATGCGGGTGCTCGGCCGCCAAAGCAGCCAGGGCCGCAGGCAACGTGCTGGCGAGCGCTGTGTGAATGGCGCCAATCCTCAACCGGCCGCGCAGCTCGTTATCCCCGCCAATTTCAGCCGCAATGCCGTCATACAGCGCCACGATCTCCCGCGCCCGCTCCACCGCTACATGTCCCGCCTCGGTGAGCACCGGCAAACGCCGCGAGCGGTCGAACAAGGTCGCATTGAACGTCTCTTCAAGGGACTTTATGTGCAGGCTCACCGCCGACTGCGTGAGATGTACAGCCTCCGCAGCGCGCACAAACGAACCGTATTGAGCAATGGCGATCAAGGTGTGAAGGGCGCGCAGTGACATGGTGATCTCTGTGGCTGTTCAGGCAGTATCCAATTGTTGGGGTGGTAAAGGTGTAAAGACTGGCTGTAACACCCAATGCGCAGGTATGTACTTATCTAGTGCACCTGAATTAAGCATTTCTCTGAAAATTAAGGCTCCAGTTTTATACAAAGAGCCTTGAAATGGACCCTAAACCGATTTTTGCTTGCGCCTGGAGCCTCTATGAACACTAGAGCGGGTTCCACCGAAACACAGGTATCACCGGCATTAAGCCCTGCCTTCATAACCCCCGATGATGCCGCTGTCTATGCCCACGATCTGATCGGCAGCCGCCGAGACAAGGAATACGGCGGTTTCATATTGAGCAAGGATCACTACCACTATGCGACGCTTCCCGTGTCCAGCGAGGGGAGCTTGTTCCGCCCCTCTGATGTGCTTGAACGATCACCAGAGGGTGGCATGCTGCCACCCGCAGGTTATGTGATTGAAGGGTTGTATCACTCTCATGCCGCGTTCCAGCGCGCAGACGCAACAAGGGATCCCGAGAATGAGTTACAAGATAATTTTTTCTCATTGATGGACTTGCGCACAGCCATTTCGTTTCGTCACAACTATGCACGTTTTTATTTATCCAACGCAGACAAAAGCCTGATTTGTTATATAGCCAGCGGCTCACCCACCGAACAAGCTTTGGAACCGTTACTAAGGCTGATACATCCGGGCACACCGGGTCACCTTGAACAACAGTCTACGAACAGTATTTTTCTGCCCAGTCACTTGCTCACACTGGTCTACAGTGGCGGGACGCTGACAGTCCTTCAGCCGGGAGCATTTTGGACCAGACGCGGCAGAATTTCTGCAGGCTGGCGAGAATGGCAGGCAGCCTATGTTTGGCAAGCCAGCGTCCCCCCTATTTGTGGCCCTGTACTGCTAACTGCTGATGCTGCTGCCTTGTTTGCAGATGAACTAATCAGGCAACGCCCTTATGTTCAACAGGCAGGCTTTATTCTCAAGCACTTGCAGACCGAGTCATTTATTTGCACGCGACCACAGCCTACGGTTTACGAGACGTTTGATCGCCCTGATGTCTTCCCCAGAGACGGCAATGGCCTACCACAACTGCCTGAAGGGTTTCGAATGTTTGCCGTGTACCACTCAGCGGATGTCCATAAGCTTGTAGCACCTGCAACCGAGTCCAGGGTGCTGAACGATTTCATGTCCCCTGACAATGTCTGGATTGATTTTCTGTTGATGCAAGCGACCCCAGAAACTCACGCCTACTTTTCTGCCCCTGAAGGGGCATTATTGAGTTATGAGCGAAATTCTTCAGGGTCAGCACTTGAAGCGCAATTGACTGCCAACGCTGCGCACCCCGACGAATTAACCAGCCCATTGCAAAGACAACTCATGGGAGGTGAATTAACGGCAATTGAGTTTGTGCGACGTGTAGCAGCAGCATTTGCACTGAGGGTGGTGAAGACCGACGACGTATGGACTCAAACAGGACAGGTGACTGAAAGCTGGGAGCCTTTCGCATCGGGGCCATACACCTGAAGAAAATCACGGGTATAGGCATACGCAAAGTGCGGGGGATGGCTTTCACGCCATTGATCTACAGACTCAAAATACCTATATTTGAGTCTATAGATTAAAAATAAGGCACCGAAAATGACATTAGCCCATCCAGCTCAAGCCCTCACCAAAGATCAGTGCGTGGCCGGTCTTCGGGTGGCGGTGAACATTCTCGAAAAATGGCAGGCATCGGGCGAGCAGGCCTGCCGTATTTTACGAATCTCTCGAAGCACTTATACCCGCGCCAAACAGCGGGAGGCTGAGTGGTCTGTCGGGCTGGACTCAGACCAAATGCAGCGCATCAGTTTCGTGCTGAACATTCATGCAGCGTTACGCCTGGTGTTCGACAACCCCGAGAACGTTTATGGCTTTGTGACCATGGCGAACGACAACGATTTTTTTAATGGCCGCACGCCGCTGGAGGTCATGTCGCAAGGGGACATGATTTCACTGTACGAGACCTATCGGCGCATTGATGTACTGCGGGGTTCGCAATGGTGACCTTGAGCCAGTTGGCAGATCTGCCCGGCGCGTCGCTGCAGGCCTATCGACTGGTCAATTCAAAATTCCCGCCCATTGCCCTGTTTGATGATGTAGCGGATGCAGCCACCTTTGAAGCGCTGTACCAGATTCAGGCGCTGACCAATCCCCGGCTGCAAAATGAAGTCGGCCGCCTTGAGCTGATACCGCAGGCAGAGATTCCGTTTGGTATCCCGGGTTGCTCTTATGCGACCGCGCCGTTCACCCACGTCAACCCCGAGGGTTCGCGTTTCAGCAACGGCCGTTTCGGCGTGTTGTATCTGGCCGCCAACCTGGAGACGGCGCTGGCGGAGGTCCATTATCACCAGGACAAATACTGGGCAAATATTCACGGGCTCAATTACGAGCGTTTTGTGTTCCGCGGGCTGTGCTGCTCTTTCACAGACGCGTCGATGAAGGACGCGACGTCGCTGCCCCTGAACAATCCCATTTACGACCCCGACGATTACACGCACTCGCATGCTTTGGGCAAAGCCGTGAAAGACGCCCGATGCCCAGGGCTGCGGTACAACTCTGTGCGCTTGCATGGCAACCACTGCTGGGCACTTATGACTCCAAGCGCCGTGTCGTCGATGGTTCAATCAGCCCACTACGAGATGATCTGGAATGGGCGTATCACCAGCGTGAATAAAATCAGCGAAGCTTAATTGCCAAGAGCAGGCGTAGCGTTCAACCCTTGCTCTTCCAGCAACTGCACAAAGCTGCTGAGGTTTCGCGACACAGCCCCGCGCCGCCAAACCAGCCACGTGGTCAGGTAGCGGAACTCGGCGGCCAGCGGCCAGATGCTGACCGTCGCGCACCCCGGCATGCTGTTGAACATGCTGCGGGGCATCAGCGCCAGCCCGGCGCCAGCGCTGACGCAGGCGAGCATGCCGTGGTAAGACTCCATTTCGAAGATTTTGCCGGGCACGGCGGCGTCGGTGTTGAACCACTTTTCAAAGTGATGACGGTACGAGCAATTGGCCCGAAAGGCGTAGATGCTCTCGCCGTTGACGTCGGTTGCGCAGCGGATCGGCGCGTGATGAAGCGGCGCGATAATGACCATTTCTTCTTCGAACACCGGCACACCTTCCAGCGCCGGGTGCAGCACCGGGCCGTCGACGAACGCAGCCACCAGTCGACCCGACAATACGCCTTCAATCATGGACCCGGACGGCCCCGTCGAGAGGTCCAGGTCGACCTTGGGGTGTTGTTGGTTGTAGGCCGCCAGCAAGGCGGGGATCCGCACCGCGGCAGTGCTTTCCAGCGAACCCAACGGGAATGCACCCTGGGGTTCTTCGCCCGCCACCGTCGCCCGCGCTTCTTGCACCAGGTCGAGAATGCGCCGCGCGTAGTCAAGAAAACTCCAGCCCGCCGGTGACAGGCGCAGACGGCTTTTCTCGCGGATGAACAGGTCGACACCCAGATCCTCTTCGAGCTGTTTGATCCGCGTCGTCAGGTTTGAGGGCACACGATGGATGTGGGCCGCCGCAGCGCTGATGCTGCCGTGGTCCACCACCGCCTTGAAGATTTCCAGTTGCACCAGATCCACAGCCATTCTCCAATCGTGAAAGAAACGATCTCTATTATTCAGTTTCAAGAAATCTTTAGCCACCCTACTCTGTGCCCATCTACTCACTCAGCAGGACCATGCCATGAGCCCGATTTCCAGCCAGACCCACGCCCTTTCGATCAACCCGACCACGGGCGAGCAGATTGGCCACTACGCGTTTGAGTCCGCCGAGGCTCTGGACGCGGCCCTCACCCGCGCCGCGTCGGGCTTCAGCCGCTGGAAGCGCACGCCGTTGCAAGCGCGCTCTGCCGCCATGGTTGCACTGGCCCAGGCGCTGCGCGACAACGCTGACGCCATGGCAACCATGATCACCGAGGAAATGGGCAAGCCGATCACCCAGGCCCGTGGCGAAATCGAGAAATGCGCCAAGCTCTGCGAGTGGTACGCCGAACACGGCCCAGCCATGCTGGCCGCTGAACCGACCCAGGTCGAAGGCGGCAAGGCACGCATCGAATACCGTCCGCTGGGCCCGATTCTGGCGGTGATGCCGTGGAACTTCCCGGTCTGGCAAGTGCTGCGCGGCGCGGTACCCGCCTTGCTGGCAGGCAACACCTACGTGCTCAAGCACGCACCGAATGTAATGGGCAGCGCGTACTTGATTCGCGACGCCTTTGTGCGCGCCGGTTTTGCCGAGGGCGTGTTTGAAGTGGTCAACGTCACCCCGGACGGGGTCTCGCGCGCCATTGCCGACCCACGCATCAGCGCCGTGACCCTCACCGGTAGCGTTCGCGCCGGTACCGCCATCGGCGCACAGGCTGGCGCTGCCCTGAAGAAATGCGTGCTGGAGCTGGGCGGCTCCGACCCGTTCATCGTACTCAACGACGCCGACCTCGACGCCGCCGTGCAGACCGCCGTGGTCGGTCGTTATCAGAACTCGGGGCAAGTATGTGCCGCCGCCAAGCGCCTGATTATTGAAAAAGGCGTGGTTGAGGCATTCACTGAAAAATTCGTCGAGGCCACCCGTAAACTGGTGGTGGGCAACCCGCTGTCCGGCGACACCTACATCGGCCCGATGGCGCGCTATGACCTGCGTGATGAACTGGACCAACAAGTGCGCGACACCCTTGAGGAAGGCGCGACCCTGTTGCTCGGCGGCGGCAAAGCCGAAGGGGCTGGCAACTTTTATGAGCCGACGATTCTGGCCAACGTGACCGACCAAATGACCTCGTTCAAACAGGAACTGTTTGGTCCGGTGGCATCGATCATTACCGCCGAAGACTGTGCGCACGCAGTCGCCCTGGCCAACGACAGCGATTTCGGCCTGACAGCGACCATTTACACCGCCAATGTCGAACTGGCCCAGCAACTGATCGGCGAGCTGGAAACCGGCGGCGTATTCATCAACGGTTACTCGGCCAGCGACCCCCGCGTGGCTTTCGGCGGCGTGAAGAAAAGCGGTTTCGGCCGTGAACTCTCGCACTTCGGCGTGCGGGAATTTTGCAACGTGCAAACCGTGTGGCTGGATCGCAATTGATTAACCCCGCAGCCCTGAGCTGACAGCTACACAAGGGTTACCAGCCGGCATTTATCGACAGATCTGACCGGTAACCCGTTTCTTCACCCGATTCACGCCCCAGGCATCCAGCCGCTGACAGCATGATGTCAGTACAGTGTTTCCATATCTCACAAGCGCATGTAATAATCATTCCTATTTGCGACCAGCCATCGGATATCCTCCGAAAAGCCTGATGCCGTCGTTGCGGTGCCGACCCTCGCCCGTGTCTCAGTTAAATGTATGGAAACCTGGATGAGCGACGCTCAGCACGATGCATTGTTTAGCGCAGTCTATGGCGAGCATCACTTGTGGCTGCGCCGATGGTTGTACCGACGCCTGGGCTGCCCGGAAGTGGCCGCCGACTTGGCTCAAGATACGTTTGTTCGGGTATTTAACAAGCGTACATTGAGTGAGGTAGTGCAGCCACGGGCCTATCTTGCAACGATCGCTCATAGCCTGTTTGTCAACCTGATGCGTCGACGCCAATTGGAGCAAAGCTACCTCGAAGCGCTGGCGAATTTACCTGAATCACTGATGCCTTCGCCCGAAGAGCGCTTACAACTTCTGGAAACACTCCACGCACTCGACACCATGCTCAGTGGTTTGCCGCACAAGGTACGTAAGGCGTTTCTGCTTTGTCAGCTTGACGGGCTTACCCATCGAGAAATCGCTGATCAGATGGGCGTATCCCTGAGTTCGGTACGTCAGTACATCGCTCGCGCACTTTTGCAGTGCATGACCGTTGTTTCTCAGGACACACTCTGATGCTTGATACCCCATGCTCACGCGTGGCGCCCGCCCAGTTGGAAGCTGCCGAGTGGTACGCGGTGCTATCGTCGGGTGAAGTCAGCGAGCGGGAGCGCAACGAATGGCAAGCTTGGCTTGATGCATCGCCGGAGCATGCACAGGCATGGACTCTGGTCGAAAAAGTAGTGTCACGCTTCCAAGGGTTGCCGCCGCTAGTGGCGCAAACAGCTTTGGACACCCCTGCACTGGATCGCCGTGCGGCACTTAAATTATTGGGCGTTCTGTGTGTCACCGGCGGTGCTCTTGCAGCAGGCATGAATACACAGGCCTGGACGCGTGAGTTCGCCGATTTAAGCACCGGCACAGGTGAGGTGCGCTCGTGGACCCTGGCTGACGGTACACGCATTAGCCTCAATGCTCGCAGTGCTGTAGACGTTGTGTTTGAGCCACAACAACGCTTGATCCTGCTTTATCAAGGCGAAGTTCTGATCGAGACGGGCCACGACATGCCCTTGGCACAGAGCCCGTTTCTGGTGCGGACCGAGCAAGGCCTGATCCGAGCTCTGGGCACCCGCTTTATGGTGAGCACAGGGGATCAGTCAGTTGACGTTTCACTGTTCGAAGGCGCACTTGACGTTCAGCCCTATGGGGCGACCATGCAACGCCTGAACGCGGGCCAGGCCATGCTTATCCAACGCAATAAAAGCGCGTTCATTTACGCTCAGAATCCCCAGGTCGCGGCTTGGGAGCACGGCCTGATCTTTGCTGACGGCATGCCATTAAGTATTTACCTCAAGCAGTTGGCTCAATACCGGCCCGGAATACTTTCGTGCGATTCACGTGCTGCGACACTGCGTGTTTCCGGTGTCTTTAAATTGGCTGACAGCGATCGCCTTCTGGCTCGGCTGCCAGAGATTCTGCCGGTATCAGTGCGTTACTTTTCACGCTACTGGGTCCGTGTCGATGCACTCTCAACGGCCGTTTAAAAAATATATGGCGGTGGACTGACACTTTTATGTTCTCGCTTGGCCTCCTCAGTGCTAGTCACTTAATGGAGCACTTGTGGTGGTCACTCCCCTGAAATCAACCCCCCCGTTAAATATTTCCCGACTGACCCGCACTACCCTGACCTGCCTCGTTATAGGGCTACCTCTCGAGTCTTTCAGCACAGAGCAAAAAGCATCTGCAAGCCCCGAGCAACGTATTGAGATCGCCGCAGCGTCCCTGAGCCAGGTGCTTTCAAATTTCGCTGCAGCACAGGGCGTGGCACTGATTTACGACACCCGTCTGACCGAAGGTTTGTCGAGTCCCGGCCTGCAGGGTGAATACAGCCTGTATGAGGGGTTTTCGCATCTGTTGCGCGGTACCGGCCTGGAGCTGATCGGCACAGGAACAGAATTGCAGTTGCGTAGACGCGCTGCGCTGACCCTCGAAGACACTCAGGTTCAGGGCGTAACCCGCGGCCTGGATGCCACCACCGAACACAGCGGCTCGTACACCACCACCAGCATGGGGGTCGCCACCCGCTTGCCACTCTCGACTCGCGAAACACCGCAGTCTGTCAGCGTGGTCACACGCCAGCGGATGGACGACCAGGGCATGACACGCCTGGAGGACGCCCTGGCTCAGGTCACCGGGGTGAATGTGATGTACGAAACCGCCGACCAGGTGCGCTTTTACTCACGTGGTTTTGCCATGGACAATGTCCAGGAAAACGGTGCCAGCTCTTCATTTCAAGGAAGTGTTCCGGGCATGGGTTCAGCTGAGGCTTCCAGCGACTCCCCGGACATGGCTCTCTACGACCACGTTGAAGTGCTGCGCGGAGCTTCTGGCCTGACCCAGGGGACAGGCGAACCCGGCGGTACTGTCAATCTGGTACGCAAGGCTCCAACCCATGACTTTCAAGCCTCGGCCAGCCTCAGTGCCGGTTCATGGGACAAGTACCGCAACGAAATTGACGTATCGGGCGCGCTTAATGATGACGGCTCACTGCGCGGCCGGGTTGTCACTGTTTACCAGGACAGCAAATCGTTCGTTGACTATGTGGCCTCAGATCGGCAAGTGTTTTTCGGCACCTTGGCTTACGACTTCACCCCCGACACAACCCTGACCACCGGCTACACTTGGCAGAAATCCAACATCGTGCCCAACCTATATGGCGTGCCCATGTCGACGGACTACGCCAGCCTGGGACTGTCGCGTTCGACCTTCCTGGGCGCCAGCTGGAACAACATGACTTATGAGAAAAACAATCTGTTCGCCGAGCTTGAACACCGTTTCGCGGAAGACTGGACGCTGAGCAGCTCTCTCAACTACACCCACACACAAGGGGACGGACAGTTCATCGGTACGTTCGGCAATGGTGTAACAGGTGTCGGGCCTGAGGGGACTGCCCGGCTTAACAACTACATTCACCGAAACAACATGGCCGACCAGTACGCGGCCAACCTTAACGTAACCGGCAATTTTTCGTTGCTGGAACGTCTCCATGAAGTGGTCATCGGCGCCGATTATCAGAAAGAAAATTACGACAATCGAGTCGGTACGCTCTCCAATACTTCACCGGTCAATGTCTACTCCTTCAATCCGTCAGGGGTTGCCCGCGCGCAGGTGCCCTACCGTAACCGCTATCGCTATGACAACACCCAACGCGCGACGTACATGGCTACACGTTTGAGCCTGAGCAACGACTTGAAGCTTATTTTGGGCAGCCGTTACAGCAGCTTCTATTTCAATTCACGCTTCAAGAACCTCGCGACAGGCAATGAAACACGCTCGCCTTATCGTGAGGACGGAAAACTCACGCCCTATGGTGGGCTGGTGTGGGACTTCGCAGAAAACCTTTCCTGGTACGCCAGCTACACCAGCATTTTTAAACCGCAGAACGTGGTGGACGAAAACCGTATGCCGCTTAAACCGATCATAGGCGCTAACTATGAAACGGGAATAAAAGGCGACTTTCTCGATGGCAACCTTAATGTGTCAGCGGCCGTATTTCGCATCATTCAGCGAAACCGTGCCATCGATAATGGCAACCTGGAGTGCGTGGACAACTGCTACGAAGCTGCTGGCAAGGTGCGCAGCCAGGGCTGGGAAATAGAAGCCTCGGGCGCGCTCAGCGACCGCTGGAAAATTTACTCTGGCTACACGTTTACGCGCAGCGAATACCTGAATGATGTCTCTGGCACCATCAAGGCCGGCGATCCCTATAGCGAATGGTTTCCCAAACATCTGTTACGGATGTATACCGACTACCGCCTCGACACATCGGGTGAGCGCTGGAGCATTGGCGCCGGCTTGACGACCCAAAGCAGCACGGACACCACCCGCGATATGTATCAGGGCGGCTATACCCTGTTCAATGCCTCTATCGCCTATCGGGTAGACAAACATACGACGTTGAGCCTGGTGGGAAACAATCTCACCGACAAGACTTACTACATCCCTGTATCCAACCGGCATCGTGGTGGCAACAACTTCTATGGCGATCCGCGCAACGCCACGCTCACAGTCAAGTGGGCGTATTGAGCCAGCAAGCCTCAGTTTCAACGTGGCTGGACCGCAACTGAGTGAACCCGCAACACAAGGGCCAGCACCTTGATCAGGTGACTGGCCCTGCCTTCATTTAACGCTTGATCCCATTGGCTTTGAAGAGCCATTCAAACGCCTGCTCCAGGGTCGGTGCCGGCGTCTGCAATGGATTCGCACTGATCTGTTCGGCGGTGCGCTGGAACAGGTCTTTTACCCCCGGCAGCACGGCCACCGGCATATCGGCGGCGCGCAATTGGCGCTCAGCCTCTTCAACCTCTTTGAGACGACGTGGCGCATGCAGCACGTGCGTGCGGATCAAAGCGCCGAGGAAATCGCGCAGGCTGGCTTGATCAATGTCGCTCAAGGCGTCGTGCAGTTTGTCGGTCACGCCCTGTTTTTCTGCGGCCATAAAGCACTCGATGGTCAGCGCCTCCAGCCCTTTGGTAAACACGCTGCGCAGAATTTTGAGCGCTGCCGCATCGCCCGCCGCGCCACCTTCAACCGCCTTGAGCGGTGCGCCGATGGCCGTGTACAGGCGCTGCGCAGGTTCAATGCCGGGACCTGCGCCCAGCAAGTTGGTTTTCTCATGGGTCAGCGCGATGGCGCCGAGGATTGCCACGTCGACGTACACGATGCCAGATTGCGCCGCCTGTTCGGCAGCGATTCTGATCTGCGCCGGGTCAGCGGTCGTCATGTCGATGTACAGCGCGCCCTTGCGCATGTGGGCCAGCGCCTGCTCGGCCACCACCAGCGACACTGTGCCGAATACGCACGACACGACAACGTCGCAGTCTGCAGCGATAGCGCCAACTGAGGTGGCGATATCCAGGCCCCGCTCGGCGGCAAATGCCTGGGCAGTGGCTGAGGGTTTCAGGTCGCACAAGATGATGTCATGCCCTGCCGCTGCCCATGGCCGCGCATAAGTGAGGCCGACTTCGCCCGCTCCGACAATTGCGATTTTCATTGTTAGGGTTTCCGATTATTTGGCCCCGTAGGCGCCCTTGTAAGTTCCGGACGCAATTTGCGCCATCATCTCTGCTTCTTTTTGTTCGGTACCCAGGCACCGTTGCAACAGTTCTTCTGCCTGCTCGGCCGGGAACGCCACGATGCCATCGTGATCGCCGACAACGATGTCGCCCGGCGAGACGATCATGCCGCCAATGCTGACCGGTACGTTAATGTCCCCCGGCCCGTTTTTATACGGGCCGCGATGGTAGGCGGCCCGGGCAAACACCGGGAAGCTGCCCTTGCCAATCGTCGCCAGATCACGAATGGCGCCGTCTACCACAATGCCTGCGGCGCCGCGTTTTTGCGCGATGGCGGTCATGATGTCGCCCATCAAGGCCCGGCTGATATCCCCCCCGCCATCCACCACCAGCACTTGCCCGGGGCTCAGGATTTCCAGCGCCTGATGGATCGCGCGATTGTCACCGCACGGGACTTTCACGGTCAGGGCGGTACCGACCATGGTGCCTTCAATGCGATGGAATGGCGTGAGTGGCGCGCCAGGCAGACGATCCAGGCAATCACTGATAATGGACGTCGAGGTGCGGGTATAAGCGGCCAGCAGCGCATGCAAGTCTGACGTTGAGGCGATAGCGTTCATGGGTGTTCCTCAGGTGGCGTATGGCTTTGAGGATAAAGACCCTGAAAAATAGAAAAAGCGATATTATCGTATGCCCAAACATGCCCAACAGGAATGTTAATGATCAACCTCCGGCAACTCCTTGCGCTGCACTGGATCGAACGCCTCGGCACTTTCGAGCGTGCGGCCGAGCACCTCAATACCACGCAGTCAGCCATCTCCAAGCGCATACAGGAACTGGAGGCCTCAACGGGGCTGCAACTGTTCGACCGCTCGCAACGCGGTGCACGGCTCACGGCCATCGGCGAAGAAATGCTGGTGATTGCCCGGGAAATGCTCACCCTTGCAGAACGCATCACCTCACTTAAAGACGGCACCCACGTGGTGACCCGACGCCTCAGGCTGGGCGTGACCGAGCTGACGGCGCTGACATGGCTGCCCCGGCTGATTGCCAAACTGGTGGAGGATTTTCCGGGGCTAACGGTTGAGGCTGAAGTCGACATGAGCCGCAACCTCCATGAAAAGCTCGTGGATGATCTGGTGGACATGATTATCATCCCCGACACCTTCACAGCGCCCGAGATCACCGCGGTGCCGCTGGGCATTGTTGAAAACGCCTGGATGGCAGCTCCCGGCGTCGTCGAGCATTCGGGGGTGGTCGGGCTGGCCGAACTGGCCAAGTACCCGCTGCTGGTACAAGGCAAAAAGTCGGGGTCGGGTTTGTTTGTCAACAAATGGCTGGGGACCATGGGCATCGAGCTGCCCAAGATGTTGTCCTCCGACAGCCTGACGGCCATGCTCGGGCTGACCGCCGCCGGGCTGGGTGTCACGTACCTGCCGTTGGAGTGCTTTCGCCCGCTGGTGGATGAGGGCAAATTGACGATCATACACACCGACCCGCCCTTGCCGCCCGTGCCCTACATGGCGATGTACCGAAATGATCGGCCCTCGGCGTTCGTGAGCGAAGTGGCGATGCGGGCCGTCGAGCAGTGTGATTTTTCGCGGCAATTGCAAAGCTGAAAAGGTGCAGATGACGGTCGTCAACGCACCTTCCCGGCGTGAACCGAAGGCTGTGAATGGGCAGCCCGGTTACGCACTCGCCAGCGACTCGTTATGGTTGGCCGGCTCGTTAATCGACAGCACAAAGACCAGCGCCGCCAGTGAGCATACGCCCAGGAAGATGAACACCGCCGTCCAGCTGTAGCTATCCAGGAGCAAGCCGGTGATCAGCGGCGCCATCGCCCCGCCGGCCTGGCCTGCGCTGTTGACCACAGAGGCCGCCACCGGGTAAGTGGTGCGCGTGGTCAGGCCCATGGAGTACACCGAAAATGACGAATAACCGATGTTCAACAGAAAGCCCGTGCCAAACAGCAGCAGGCTGACCGAGAGCAGGTCATTGGGCGCATAGACCAAGGCAACCATCATCAGGCACGTGGCCACAGCGCTGATCATCATCGTCGGCTTTCTGCGACGGTCCAGCACGGTGTCGGACAACCAGCCCCCGACGATATTGCCCAACACACCGCCAGCAAAAGGCAAGGCCGCCACCAAGCCGATCTGCATCAGTTCAAAATGCTTCACTTCCCCCAGGTACTTGGGCAGCCAGGCCAGCAGCACGTTGACCACGCCGGTCATCAACAAATAGCCCAGGCCGCAGCCCCATATGTTCCAGGACGCAAACACAGAGCGGGAGCTGGCCAGTCGCGGCGTTTGCTTGTAACGCAGCAGGGTGTCCAGCGCACCGAAGCTTTTGTGAGTGCGCACACTGTCGGTTTTGCTGGTCTGCTGGTCTTCGATGTAGGTGGCTTCTGCGTCGTTGACTCGGCGACCGGCGCGTGGATCGTTGGGCACCAGCCACCACCAGATCAGCGCCAGCACGACGCCGGGGATGGCGAAGGCAAAGAACATCGTCCGCCAGCCATCGAGCATGATCAGCGCTGCGCCAATGGGCGGCGCGATGACCGCACCCATCTTCGCCGCCGACAGAAAAGCCCCTGTGGCGAGACCTTTTTCACGCGCCGGGAACCAGCGATTGATCGTACTCAGCATCGACAACGGCAGGGCCGCTTCGGCAATGCCCAGCGCTGAGCGATAGATTTTCAGCAACCCGAAATTATGCGCGGTGCCAATCAGCAGGGTGACGATCGAGGTCAAGCCAATGGAGACCGGCGCAACAACACGCACGCCCACTTTGCTGAGCAAAAAGCCTGCTGGAATTTGCCCCAGGGAATAAAACAGAAAGAAGGCGCTGACCAGCAATCCCGCCTGAGCATTGGTCGCCCCGAACTCTTTCTGGATGTAGGGCAAGGCGATACCGATGTTGGCACGATCGGCGGCGGCCAGCATGTAAACAACGACGATGACGGACAGAACAACCCAGCGATACTTTGACCTCGCCTGAGCGGCAACGTCGGTGGCGGCGATTGCGGTCATGAACATTCCTTTTTTTATGCTTATTGGAGGCGCCATGTTCTGCATTCGGCGATGTCGATAAAAGCGATAAATAAGAAACCTTATTCATTCCTTTTTCGCATCATTAAGTGTTGGTCTTCAGGGGTATCACGGCAGGTGTGAGCGCAAAAAAAGGCACGACACTTGACCGGGTGTTCTCTTAACTCCCCCTCGCCACGTGCAGTGCAAAGGGAAACAGGAGACTTCAACACCTTGGGTCAAGCGCGTGCCGAACGCTCAGCGGAGCGAATCAAATAATCGTGACGTGTTTACGCCTGCTCAGTGGGCAGCAGTTCGGAAATCTCGATCAGGTTGAGGTCAGGGTCGCGAAGATAAACAGAGCGAATGGGGCCGGTAGCTCCCGTACGCTGCACGGGACCGAGCAGAATCGGCCAGTTCTCGGCTTCCAGGTGGGCGATGACCTCATCCAGGGTGACGGTGGCGATAAAGCAAAGGTCGAGCGCCCCCGAGACCGGCAAATGAGCTTTGGGTTCGAACTCAAACCCGCGCACGTGAACGTTGATCTTCTGCTGGCCAAAATGGAACGCCATCCGCCCGCCCGGCGAAGGCACAAATTTCATACCGAGCACACGCAGGTAGAAGTCTTTGCAGGCTTCAACATCAACGGTGGTCAACACTAAGTGATCAAGGTGTTTAATCATGGGGCGCCCTCCAGCGTTTCAAACACAACCTGCTTGTTCGAGGTTGTAGCGGTTCTAACATTAAATGTGGGCATTTAACGCGTGTGGGTTAAACGACGTTTCTTGGCTCGCCACGGACAAAGGCTTCAATGTTGTCGACCAATTGATCGGCTAAACCTTGTACGGCCTCATCACTCGCCCACGCAACATGGGGGGTGAGAATAAAGTTGGGCCGATCCACCAGCGTCATGAACGGATGATCCGGCGCTGGCGGCTCGGCCATCACCACATCAAAATCCGCGCCAGAGATCTGCCCCGCTTCCAGGGCCGGGCCGACAGCGCTTTCGTCCACCAACCCACCGCGTGCGGTATTGATCAGTAAAGGCTTGCGGCGCATCAGCGCAAACTCTGCGGCGCCAATCATGTTGCGGGTTTCGGGTAGCAGCGGGCAGTGCAGGGTCAGGATGTCGGCTTCAGCCAACGTCTGCTCAAACGGCACATACAACGAGCCGAGCCCGGAGTGGCCTTTGTACCCGGCGAAAATCACCCGCATGCCGAGACCGCGCGCCATGTTGGCGACCGCTTGGCCCAGTACCCCATCACCGATGATGCCAAGGGTGGAACCGGCCAGGTCCTTGATCGGGTAATCGAAGAAGCAGAACTGTTGCGCCTCTTGCCAGCGACCTGCCCTCACCGCGTCACGGTACGCACAAATGCTCCGGCGCAGGGCAAAGATCAGGGCAAAGGTATGCTCTGGCACCGTGTTGACGGCGTAGTTGCGGATATTGCTGACCACGATGCCGCGCGCCTTGCACGCCGCAATGTCGACGTTATCGGTGCCCGTAGCGGCAATGGCCACCAGGCGAAGATTTTTCGCCGCAGCGATTACTTCACCGCTGAGCTTTACCTTGTTGAGCACAACGATGTCGGCATCGGCGATCCGCTCAGCCACTTGGTCGGAAGCGGTGCGCCCCCAGGACTGGATCTCATGCGCAAAGGACGGCGCCCGCAGCACGGTCTGCGGCGACAGCGTGTCCCGGTCAAGAATGACGATCTTCATGCGGTGTAACCCAGGCGTGCCAACTGGGCATCAATCCAGGTGATATCCAGGCGATCTTCTTCGATTTCTTTAACCGTCACTTTCTCTGCTGCGCATTTGCCCAGCGCGGCATCGAGGATCTGCTCGGCGGCTTCAAACGGCACGCACAGCAAGCCGTCAGCATCACCGAGTATCAGGTCACCGGGGTTGATCACCATGCCGCTGATGGCGATTGGCACGTTGATTTCGCCAGGCCCGTCCTTGTACGGGCCACGGTGGGTGATCCCGGCGGCATACACCGGAAAGTCACCGGCCTGGATCGCATCGATGTCGCGAATCGCCCCATTGAGCACGATACCGCCAAGGCCGCGCTTGATGGCCGTTGCCACCATCAACTCGCCCATCAGCGCGTTCGTCAGGTCGCCGCCGCCGTCCACCACAATCACGTCACCGGGTTGTGCCAGGTGCAAAGCCTTGTGGATCATCAGGTTGTCACCCGGACGGGCTTTGACCGTGAAGGCAGGCCCCGCCAACACACCGCCTTTGTGATACGGACGCAACTGAGTACCGCCAGCAGTCATTCGCCCCATGCAGTCACTGACGTTGGCAACCGGGACTGCGCGAAAACTGTCGACCAGTGCGGCGCTGACTTGGCGTGTACGAGGGAGGATTCGAAGTCCGATCATTGTTGTTTTCCATCTTGACGGAGTGGGCGGTCGGCAATGTGCCAGCCGGGGGTACAGGTGTGGATGCCAGCCGCCTTCAAGCCGAGGCCCGGCTGGCATCCCCTGCGGGTTGACGTCACTTTAGGAGAAGGCTTCGCCTGTAAAAAGCGAATTAAAGAAGGCAAAAATGTTCGAAAAAAGTGATGAATCAATGGCTCTTCAGACCACTAAAAGGGCATTTCGCAGCGGCTTAAACTGCCCCCGCCAATGCCCGCAGGTGCCGCCCCGCGCCCCCTGTGCACTGGCAGCTATGGTAGATTGCCGCGTAAACCAATGGCTCTCACTTGGGATCTTTGTCATTACGGAGGATATATGTCCGACACGCTTTCTCAGCTTGAATCCGACCTCAACGGCCCCTTGGTCGCGTCTGCCCACCTGGTGGTAGAAGGCCAAGTGCCGGCGTCGGAGTTTGAGTTCGGCATGATCCTGACGTGGAACGCGTTTTCAAGGTGGGCCACCTCCTGCATGAGTGCGGCCGGAGCACCTGACCTGGGCATGGTCGACATCATGGTGCTCAACCATATTTGCCACCGTGGCAAACAGAAGAAGCTCGCCGATATCTGCTTTACTTTGAATTTTGCAGACACCCACATCGTCTCTTACTCCCTGCGCAAGCTGTCGGGGAGCCTGCTGATCAGTTCCAAAAAGATTGGCAAGGAAGTGTTCTACAGCCCGACCAAAAAGGGCCTGGCGCTGGTAGAGCGGTATGTGACGGTACGCACCAAATGCCTGGTACCGAGCATCGATCAAAACCTGGTCGAAAAGCTCAGTTCGACGGCCCGCACATTGAGAGAAATGTCTGGCACCTATGACCAGGCAGCAAGGGCAGCTTCTTCACTGGTTTGACCCCTCAAGCTTTACGCAAGCACTCGACGCGATGTTACCTTTTGTAGCGACTTTGCTCCCTTAGGTAGCATTGCCAAAATAGCGTCGCGAGCTGAAAAATCCTTTCTCCGCCGAATTCTCGGCAAAAAATTGCAAAAATAAAAATCTGATTTTTATATTAATTTTCAATTAGTTATATCCATTAAAAAGCACTTTAAAGACTAAACGAAGACAAAACACATTCGAATCGTAAACGTTGGCGTGCTCCATGCAACGCCTCCCGCACGGCATCTGTCGTTCGGTGAGCACCTGCATTTGGAATAGCCATGATTCTTTTTGAACCCACATTAGTAACCTCAAAGGCCGTTGATACCTCTGTGCGAATATCGCTCGCAGGTACCAACGGCCTGCTTCTGGATGTGTCCTGCGGCCCTTATGACAAGGCGCTGCAGCAACGGCTTTGGGCGTTGAACAACACCCTGCGTGATCCGCAAAGTTTTCCAGGGTTAGTCGAAACCGTGCCAGGGGTTAACAACCTGTTGGTCATCTACGATCCCCGCAAGATCCCCCCAGATGCAGCGGCGCAGGTGTTGTCCGACCTGTGGATCAACTCCAGCCCCACGCCCATCAATGGCAAGCACTTCGTCATCGACATGATTTACGGCGGCGAACACGGGATGGACCTGGACTACGTCGCCGAACAGACGGGCCTCACCCCACGTGACGTCATTGCCTTGCACAGCTCGGTCACTTACACCGTGGCCGCGCTCGGATCGATGCCCGGACTCCCCTATCTCGTGGGGTTGCCCCCGGCGCTTGAAGTCCCTCGCCGCCAAGTCCCGCGCACCTTGATTCCTAAAGGCAGCGTGGTAATCGCCGGTGAGCAGGCGTCTGTCTTCCCGTGCCCAGGCCCGTGCGGCTGGCACGTGATCGGCCACGCCGACTTTGATGGCTTTGACAGCCAGGCAATGCCGCCTGCGCTGTTGAGCCCCGGTGACACCCTGGAATTTCGTCCAAAGGCGCAATTGAAATGATGGAAATCCTCTCTAACGGTCCTCTCAACATCATTGTCGATCGCGGTCGTATCGGGTTCCTTGCCAGCGGTGTCAGCCGCAGCGGTGCCATCGACAGCCTGAGTTACGAGCTCGGCAACGCGATGCTGGGCAATTCACGTGAAGCGGCCAGCATTGAGATCAACAACTTCCCGTTCAAGGTGCGCATGGGCGAAGCGTGCTGTGTTGCCATTACCGGCGCACTCAGCACCAGCCGCATCGGGCAAAAACAACACGCGCCGTGGTCACGGTTAAAGATCAATGCGGGTGAAACACTGGTCATCGAAGCGCCTCAAGCAGGCCGCTGTGTTTACCTGGCAATCGAGGGCGGCATTGAGGTGCAACGGGTGCTCAACTCTTGCGCCACCGACCTTAAAGCCGCGTTCGGAGGCCACGAGGGCAAAGCCCTGGCGAAAGGCGACAGGCTTCGCAGTTCGCCCCGCAACAGCGCTGCATCGGCCGCCCCATCGAGCCTCTTCGACCCGGCACTGCAAGCGTACTGGCGGGCGCTGAGTGAAGCGGGAACCACAGTTCGCGTCTTGCCCTCGGCCGAATGGCAAGAGTTCTCGGACGAGAGCAAAGAGCGTTTCTTCAACACCCATTACACCGTCGGGCGCAGTTCCAACAGGCAAGGCTACAGGCTGTCTGGCGCCGTGCTGAAGCGCACCGTCAATCGGGAGTTGCTCTCCCACGGAATCGTCCCCGGAACGGTGCAAATACCCACCAGCGGCGAGCCGATCATTCAACTGGTCGACGCCAATACCTGCGGTGGCTACCCCAAGCTGGTGAACGTGATTGAAGCCGACCTCTGGAAACTGGGCCAACTGATGCCGGGGCGCACCCTTAGGTTCGAGCTTACCGACATCGACGCCGCCCTCAGCGCAGGCGCCCAGCGGCATTCCTTGTTTGAAACCACCGCGACGCAGTGGCGGTAAGTTTTTGTAGTTGATCTGAAAAAAGTGGAAGAGGAAAAATGCACAGCAAAGATCTTGAACGATTGATTGATAGCTTCGAGCGCTCGACTCTCCTTGAGTTGAAGTACACGCAAGGGAACACCAAAGTCCACCTCGGTCGCCGACAACAAACGCCTGTCAGTACCACCGATACACCTCTCAAGCCCGCAGCCACTGTGGTTGTGCCAGCACCCGCCGCACCACTGGATGAACACCTGATCGCCGCCCCGATGGCGGGCATCGTGTACCTGCGCCCCTCCCCGGCAAAGCCTGACTTCACCAGCGTCGGCAGTCAGGTCAGTGAAGGCGACACCCTCGCGGTGATTGAAGCGATGAAATTATTCAACCCGCTGGAGGCCGAGTTTGCCTGCGAGATCGTCGAGATCCTGGTGGCGGATGGTGAAGACGTTGAGCGCGGCACCCCCATTTATCGAGCCAGGAAGGTTAACCATGTTTGACAAGGTATTGATCGCAAACCGGGGTGAAGTCGCGTTGCGTATCTGGCGTGCCTGTAAATCACTGGGCCTGCAAACCGTGGCGGTGTATTCAAAAGCCGACCGCGACTTGCGCCATGTAAAGCTGGCTGACACCTCCATTTGCATCGGCCCGGCTTCGGCTTCCAAAAGCTATCTGTTGCAGCAAAAAATCCTGCTGGCGGCAAAACTCACGGGGGCTCAGGCCATTCATCCGGGGTATGGTTTTCTGTCCGAGAACGCCGGGTTCGTCAAAGCGGTTGAGGACGCAGGCCTGACCTTCATTGGCCCGTCATCCGAGGCCATTGCGTGCATGGGCGATAAGGTGCGCGCCAAGCAGGCAATGATTGCGGCTGGCATTCCGTGTGTGCCGGGGTCAGATGGCGCAGTGCCTGATAGCGATGCAGAGATCCTTGAGTGCGGCAGAAAAGTCGGCTACCCGCTGATTATCAAAGCGGCCGGTGGCGGGGGCGGCCGTGGTATGCGAGTGGTCAATGCGCAATCGGAGTTGCTGCGCTCGGTCAGCCTGACCCGCGAAGAGGCCAACGCTGCCTTTGGCAACCCGGTGGTCTACATGGAGCGATTCCTTCAGACACCGCGTCACGTCGAGATTCAGGTGCTGGCCGACCAGCATGGCAATGCGCTGTGGCTGGGTGAGCGAGACTGTTCCACGCAACGCCGACACCAAAAATTGATTGAAGAATCCCCGGCGCCGGGCGTCGGCCGGGATTTGATCCAGGAGATTGGCCAGTTGTGCGTGAAAGCGTGCCTGGCGATTGGCTATGTGGGTGCCGGGACCTTCGAGTTTCTCTACGAAAACGGCGAGTTCTTTTTCATTGAAATGAACACCCGTGTTCAAGTCGAGCACCCGGTCACCGAGATGGTCACCGGCGTCGACATCGTCGCCGAGCAAATTAGAGTGGCCATGGGCCTGCCGCTGTCGATCAGCCAGGATCAGATTGTATTTTCAGGCCACGCAATCGAGTGCCGTATCAACGCAGAAGACCCATGGTCTTTTGCACCGTCAGCCGGCACGGTAAGTGACTGGTTGCCGCCGGGTGGTCCGGGCATTCGGGTCGAGTCACACCTCAAACCCGGGTTCAAAATCACCAGCCACTATGACTCCCTTATCGCCAAGGTTATTGCCCATGGCTCAACGCGAGAGCAAGCCATCGAGCGAATGAAAGTAGCGCTCAGTGAATTGGTGATCGCCGGTGTTGATTCAAATATCCCCTTGCAACTGGAGATATTGGGCACACAGCAGTTTGCTCAAGGCGGGGCGAACATTCATTACCTGGAGCATTATCTTGACCAGCGAGAAGGGAGCCAGCAGTCATGACCATCGATGACATTGAATTATTGATCCAGCGACTGCAAGGATCGAGCATCCGCTCATTAACCGTTGAAGATGACCATTATTCTTTAAGCCTTGAGTTTGGCAGCGCAACGACAACCGTGAGCGTTGCAGAACCCGCGCTGGCAGCGCCTGCCAAGACTCTGCAAGAGGGCACAGTGATTGAATCACCCGAGATGGGTGTTTTTTATCATCAGCATCCCTTTACCGGGGCCACGACTGACCTCTGCGGACAACAGGTGACACCTGACATGATCATTGGTTATGTCGTCGTTGAAACAACAGCCATACCGGTATACCCCAGCGCCAGCGGAACATTGAAAAGTTATTCTGTCAGCAATGCTCACGTTGTGGGCTACGGAGATATCGTCGCAATACTTATATAACGCCCAGCCTGACATTTAACCTGACAAGCAACATCACCACCGGTTTAGTGGCGCGTATTGTCACGCTCTGAATTTCTCTATAGATGAGAAAAAGCGATGATATTCCATCCCAATAAATCGCTATAGCCATGATAAGCGGTGGTGTATGTTGCAAGTGGCTTACAGCAAACAAATACAATAACAATTACTAGCTACTACGGGTTAATGCTTCGGCACCTGCTCTTTCCCTACTGTCTAGTGGTTACATCTCAAAAGTTCTCGGATCCCTCCGGCGAGATAGACACCTATGATAAAAGATACTGCAGTTCTGCATTATTCATTCGATGAAACTTCATCCGAACCTCAATCCCCCTGGAAAGCCTCTATTGTTGCAGGCATGGGCTCAGCCGTTGAGTACTATGACTTTGCGATATATGGCTTATTGGCCAGCACGTTGGCGAAAGTATTCTTTCCTGCCATGAATTCATTTGAGGCCCTTCTTTCCGCACTTGCGGTTTTCGCCAGTGCTTTCATCATGCGCCCATTGGGGGGCATCTTTTTCGGTCGCCTGGGTGACCGTCGGGGCCGTTCGTACACATTGGTTGCGACGGTCATCGGTATCGGTATTGTCAGCGGCATCGTCGGGATACTACCGACCTACGATCAAGCGGGAGTGCTTGCCCCGGTGATGCTGGTGGCCTGCAGATTGGCCCAAGGGTTTTTCGCGGGAGGCGAAGCCAGCGGTGCCGCCACGTACATATCCGAGTGTGCTCCCGCCAACAAACGCGGGTTCTTCGGTGCCTTCAACCCGGCGGGTGTTGCCATTGGTATTGCCACCGCCGCGGGCATGGCGGGCGCGGTCAGTTTCATGATCACCCCGGAAGAAATGGTGGCGTGGGGCTGGCGTATTCCATTTTTGATCTGCATTCCCTTTATCGGCCTCACCTTATGGGCACGGATGAAGCTGGAGGATTCACCCAAATTTAAAAGCCTGGTGGAATCAAATGAAGTGGTTAAAGCCCCGGTTCGCGAAGTATTCACGCTCTATAGAAAATCGCTGTATCTGGCGGTATCCATTGCCTTTGCGCAGAACTGCACCGCCTACTTGGGCATTGTTTATTTAAACCTGCATATGACCCGAACCCTGGGCTATGAAACAGGCAAAGTCTTTTGGCTGATGGCGGCCAGTACCTTGGCAGCGGCCTTGGCAATGCCCCTGTTCGGTCAAATATCTGACCGGGTGGGTCGTAAAACATTAATGATCATTGGTTATGCCAGCTATATCGTTGTTATCCCTATTTCAATGTACTTGATGTCACTTGGCAGTTTCCCACTGGCCAGCTTCGCCGCCCTGCTCGCCTTTTTGCCGTTTGCCATTGTTCAGGCCCAGGGTTACACCGTTTACGGCGAGTTATTTCCAACCCGTGTGCGTTACACCGGCATGGCTATGAGTTTTAACGTGGGCGCTATTTTTGGCGGCGCCAGCACGCCGTTTATCTGCACTTGGCTGGTCGAAAATACCGGCAACTCAATGTCACCGGCCATTTGGACAAGCTTGGCCGCCATGATTTCCATTACTGCCCTGAGCAAGATGAAAGATGTCACCGGACAAGAACTCACCAACTAACTAAAGGAGTTTCACCGTGCTTAAGTCTGTCGATATTAACTGCGATATGGGTGAGGGCTTTGGTCCTTACACCATTGGTCAGGATGACGAAATGCTGGATGTTGTTACCACGTCCAACCTTGCCTGTGGCTTTCATGCAGGCGACTTCAAGATCATGGCCGATATTTGCGCAAAGGCTAAGCAAAAAGGCGTCGCGGTTGGCGCTCATCCGGGTTACCCCGATCTGTGGGCCTTTGGTCGTCGGCATCAGGAATTCTCCCAGGACGAACTCCGCCAACTGTTGGCCTATCAAATTGGCGCCGCATGGGCGATGGCCAGGTCGGTCGGCCACCGGTTGACCCATGTAAAAGCCCATGGTGCCTTGGGGCATTTGGTTGCAGACAATGAAATGGCAGCTCAGGCGTTAATTGAGACGATCCAGAAAGTCGACGACACGCTCATTTTGTCGACCATGGCCGGCGTCACCCTCGAACGCCTCGCCGATAGTGCCGGGGTGGCGTACGTCACCGAGATCTATGCCGACCGCGCTTACCTTGATTCCGGCCGCCTTGTGCCAAGAACGCAGCCAGGTGCGGTGATTCATGACGCCGACCAGGCGGCAGCACGGGTGATGCAGATGATCGAAGAAAGCGCAATTATCACCCAGTCGGGCAAGCGTATTCCGGTGTCCATCGACACCATCTGCGTCCATGGTGATACCGACGGCGCGCTGCAGATGGCGAAAAAAGTGCGGACATCCCTTGAGCAAGCAGGCATCGCGGTGAAGCCCTATTGCCAACCTGAGTAATTAACCGCCCCAAGCAAAACGCCCAACTTCGTGTTGGGCGTTTTGTTTTCAGATCAATAAAAGGTTGCAAGTGCGAATCAGCGTAAAGCCTCACAGGCACGACGAATGCGCGCACAACCGTCCTGGATCACCGCTTCGCCACTGGCAAAGGACAACCGCACGTAGGGGCTGATGCCATAGGCCTCGCCCACGACCGTGGCGACACCCGCCTCCTCCAGCCAGTACTTGACGACATCGCCGTCGGTGTTCAGCACCTGCCCACGCGGGGTGGTCTTGCCCAGAAGCCCTTTGACGTTGACGAATACGTAGAAAGCGCCGTCCGGGACGGTCCAGGTCAGGCCTGGCACGCCTTCAAGTGCAACCAGCATGATGTCCCGGCGGCCCTTGTAGAGCGTCGACATTGCCTGGACCGGACCTTGATCTCCGCTGAACGCCGCAACCGCCGCCGCCTGGCTGATCGAGCTCGGGCAAGTGGTGCTCTGGGACAGCAACTTGCCAATCGCAGCAATCAGCCATTTCGGGCCCGCGCCGAAGCCCAGGCGCCAACCCGTCATCGCGTAGCCTTTGGAGGCCCCATTAACAATCAGGGTGCGTTCCTTGAGATCGGGAGCGGCGGCCGGGAATGAGACATAGGGCTCATCGCCATACACAAAGTGCTCATAGATTTCGTCAGCCATGATCAGCACATGGGGGTGATCACGAAGCACTTGGGCCAGTGCTTGCAACTCGGCAACGCTATACACAGCGCCGCTGGGATTGTTCGGGCTGTTCAGAATGACCCACTTGGTCCGTGGCGTTATGGCGTCTTCAAGTTCAGCCGGGGTCAGCTTGAAACCGTTGCTTTCGTGGCCATGGATAACGACCGGCGTGCCGCCATTCAGGCGAGTGATATCGGGGTAAGAAACCCAGTAAGGCGTGTGGACGATGACCTCGTCGTCAGGGTTGAGAGTGGCTGCCAGCGCTTCAAAAATAATTTGCTTGCCGCCCGACCCGGCCACCACCTCTTCGAGGCTGTACTCAAGAGCGTTGTCACGCGCCAGCTTGGTCACGATGGCATGGCGCAGCAAAGGTGTCCCAAGGGTGCTGGTGTAATGAGTATCGCCAGACGCCATGGCCTCGCGCGCCGCCTCAACGATATGCGCCGGCGTGTTGAGATCAGGCTCACCCACGGTGAAGTTCACAATGTCCTGACCTTGTGCCCGCAACTGCGCCACCAGGGCGTTGGCAGCCACACTCGGGGACGGGGCAATACTCAGGACCCGCTCGGACAAAAACGCGTTTTTCATTTTATTTTTTTCTCGCCGCAAACTGATGTCAGCCAAAGCGGAGTTGATCGACAGGGATCAGCAGATCCCTGTCGATCACAGCCTTGACGTGTCGTTACGGTCATGCCGCCAACGCTGAGGTTCAGCTTGCTGCGTAGAGGGACAGTGGGGGGACCAACCTGAAGACGAAACTGAACCCCTAGCGATGGACAATCATCACCGTGGGGTCGATCTTAGGCTGCCCGCAAGAATACTTTTAGCGACATTAAATGATGATTTTTCATCGCTTTTAGTGATGTTAATTAAGGCTTAAAACTCGCTTGTACGTTCGGGCCGGCGATGTAAGGATCGTCTCGTCTCAGGCGGCCCCGGTGCTGAATAAAGCACTGTTTAAACAACACTGTCGGATTGCCATTCGCCATAACTTCCACCCGGCAACACCTGAACAAGGCTGCTCTACATGGTGACTTTTAAGCAATTGGAGGCTCTTTACTGGATTGCCCAGCTAGGCAGTTTCGAAGCAGCGGCAACCAAGTTAAATATGTCCCAATCTGCGATATCCAAAAGAATCGTTGAACTCGAAGAGACCTTCAGCGTGGCGATGTTTGATCGCACGCGGCGCACGGCCCGACTGACCACAAAAGGCTCTTTATTGCTGGAGCATGCCACCGACTTGCTGTACCGGCGCGACCACATGCTGGGTGAGGTCAGCGACAAGACGATCCTGGTGGGCCGGTATCGCATCGGGGTGACAGAGCTGACCGCCATGACCTGGCTCCCGTCACTGCTAGAGGCCGTGAGCGAGGTCTACCCTCGCCTGCAATTGGAACCGGTGGTCGAGGTCGGCGCAGAACTCTTTCGCAAGTTTGAACAGGACCAGTTAGACCTTGTTGTTGTGCCGGATATATTCTCGGACGCCAGATCCATCACGGTAGCCTTGCAAACAGTAGGGTTTGCCTGGATGTGCTCGCCCAGATTGCTGGACACCGAACGAACATGGAGCGTGCTTGAACTTTCACAGCAAAAATTATTGGCCCAAGGGACTTCTTCAGGCACCGGCTTGTTCTATCAAAAATGGTTTGCGGATCAGAGCGTCTATTTCGCCAATACCGTGACCGCAAGCAACTTGCTCGCGCAAGTCGGGTTGACCATGTCCGGGCTGGGTATTTCGTATTTACCAAAACGCTGTTTGCAGCATCTTCTGGAAAGAGGCGATCTGAGCGAAATACACTGTGAGCCGCCATTACCGAACATTAACTATGTGGCCCTTTACAGACCTGGCCGCTGGATAGGCGTCAGCCAGGATATTGGAGTGATCGCGCAAAAACTGTGCGATTTTTCAAGGCTCTTGATCGCCGGGTAAAGCCTCACGCCACGATCGAATCAGCCGCAAAAATAGCCGTCAACTCGGCCAGAAAGGCGCTCACCACATCATGCTGACGCGTTGAGTGTCGGACGGCGGCATGAAAACCGACCTCGTAACGTAACTGCTCAGCGTTAAGCGGATGCAACTGCCCCAGCACTTCATGTTTGGCGGCGTAATGCTGAGGCAGAAAGCCCAAATGCTGACCCGACAAAATCAACAAGGCGGCCCCGTCCATGCTGTCGGTGAGCGCGGTCAAGCGCTCAATGGAGGTAGGGACTGGCATTTCGGGTAACGGATGGCTGGGCCAGACCCAGTCATGCTCGCGAACATCCTCGCTGCTGAGCGCTCCGACTTGATCAAAAAGCTCATGGGACGGCCCGCAATAGGCGATTTGCGTCTCTTGAAACAGAGAAAAATAGTCGATATTAGGCAGCCGACGCCAAAAGTAGCCGATCGCCAGATCCAGATGCCCGTTGATCAACTTCTCTTCCAGAAGCGAGGAAGACAGCTCAGTAAAGTGAAAGTACAGCCCTTCATGCTCGGATCGCAGGCGGGCGATGGCCTGGGCGATTTTCTTGTTGGCCACGGGGTCGATCTGGCCCATCAAGCCGATATTGACGTTGCCGGTAATTTTGCGATTGATGTGCTGAACCTCAATGCGAAAACCTTCTGTGGCGGCCATCAAGCGACGCGCCGCCTCGAGAAACTGCTGGCCTTTGGGCGTGACAGAAAACCCCGCGCGCCCGCGCTCACACAGGCGAAACCCCAGCCTGGCTTCCAAGGTGGCCAATTGCGCACTGATCGTGGGCTGCGTCGTATTGAGCGCCGTTTGCGCTGCAGAGATGCCCCCGGCTTCAACAACGGCCAGAAATACCCGGATCAAGCGTATATCCAGCTCCGACACCGTTCCTAACATGCGCGCTCCTGGCAAACGGCTTACATAGAAAAACACCTATGTGAACAGTTGGCCTCTGATATTTAACAGCTTGAACTTGCCCCCTACATTGCCAAGGACCGGCACTCAATCGCCTTGATGGCGAGCGATGATAGGTCGGTTTTTGGTGCACGTGCCACAACGTTTTTTGGCGATCTCATCGCAGTGTTCTGGAGTTCTACCTGATTGAGAGACAGGGTGATGGAGCCGCCCGCCTGCACTGACAGCTTCACTTTATAAAAACAATGATCACTGTCGATTCCAGCAAAAGGAGAATCGTATGTCAGCCCCCAAGAGCCCCACGTGCACCTTAAAAACAAGCGACGGGATGGCCATCGAAGGCCATTCGATCGATTACATTCCGGAAAACGAGCGGCACGCCAAGCTCAGCAGCCAAGGCCCTTTCTGGTTTTTGGGCAATTTCCACTTTTTCACCATTTCTATTGGCTTTGTAGGCCCAAGCTTGGGGCTTTCGGCCCTGTGGACAGCGCTGGCGGGCACGCTCGGGATCATGCTGGGCACCATTTTCATGGCCTTCCATGGCTCCCAGGGGCCTGAGATGGGCCTGCCGCAAATGATCCAGTCGCGGGCGCAGTTTGGCTACCGCGGGGTGATCCTCGCCCTGGTGGCGACGATGTTCGTGTTTGTCGGCTTCAACGTGGTGAATATCTCGCTGATCATCGACGGCCTCAAACATGTCTTTGGTTTTGACCCGACCCTTGTGGCCACCGCCGTCGTGCTCATCGGCGCATTGCTCTCTGTCTATGGCCACGACCTGATGCACAAAGCGTTCAAGTGGGCGCTGCTGGCCACGTTGCCTCTCTATACGCTCGTCACCATCGCCTTGATGCTGGGCACAGGCCAAAGCGAGGCCGTGGCGCCAGCCAGCAACCTTGGCTTCAACTGGGTCGCATTTGCCACCCTGTTTGCTATCGGTGCCAGCTACAACATTTCTTACGCGCCGTATGTCTCGGACTATTCCCGTTATCTCCCGAAAAACACCAGCAGGCCCAAATTGATCGCAGCGGTGTTTCTCGGTGCATCCTTGTCCGGCGGGTGGATGATCGGCCTCGGTGCCTGGCTTTCACAGCAGTTGCAGGCCACCGATGCCTTGGTCGCGCTGAATCAGGTGGGCTCTTCGGTCCTCCCGGGGTTAGGCAATGTCTTGGTGCTGATCTCGGTCGTCGGTTTTCTGCCAATCATTGCGCTCAATACCTACAGCGCCATGTTGACGTTGCTGACGGGGGTCGACTCCATCAAAAAAATCACGCCGACGCCGCAAGCCCGCGTGGTATCGATCTTTGCCATCAGCGTCATTGTGTTGACCTGTGTGCTGTCGATAAAAGGTGACAGTGTCGCGCTGTTGAACACCTTTCTGGTCGTGTTGCTGTACTTCCTGGTGCCCTGGACTGCCGTCAATCTGGTGGATTACTTCTTCGTGCGCAAAGGCCGTTACGCGATCCCGCACTTCTTCACACCCCACGGCATTTATGGCGCCTGGCAATTTCGCGGGATCGTTGCCTACCTGCTGGGTTTCGCAGCCATGGTGCCGTTTTTCTACATCGTCGATGCCACCGCCAACCAAGAGATTTTTGTCGGCCCGCTGGCACGCCTGTTGAACGGCGTGGACATTGCCTGGATGGTCGGGCTGCTGGTGTCCGGGCTCGTCTATTACGTGCTCAGCCGCTCGATTGACCTTGCGTACGAACGCCGGGTGATCGACGCCATTAGCGAAAGCGACATCGTCTCAATGAGCCAAACGTCGACACCGTCTGAGCCTTAAAGAACAGGAAACCGGGTAAATGAACAGAGCCAACAATGTCACCGTTGCGTGCTGCCAAGTGGCACCAAAGATCGGTGACCTTGCCTACAACCGAACGCTCACCGAGCGGGTCATCCGCCAGGCAGCCTCGGCCGGCGCCCAGATTGTGGTGCTCCCCGAACTGGTACAAAGCGGCTACCTCTTCCATGACCGCAGTGAAGCGCTGTCACTTTCCGAGCCCACCGATGGGCCAGCCATCAACTTATGGAAAGCACTGGCCAAGGAGCTGAACATCCTTATCGTTGCAGGGTTTTGCGAGCAGCTGGGTGCTGATCAGTTGGCCAATAGCGCCGCAATGATTGACGCTCAAGGCCTGCGTGCGGTGTACCGCAAGGCTCACTTGTGGGACGAGGAAAACGCGATTTTCAGCGCCGGCAACGCGCCGCCTCCGGTGGTAGAAACCGCTTTTGGGCGCATCAGCATGATGATCTGTTACGACCTGGAATTCCCGGAGTGGGTACGCCTGCCCGCCTTGGCCGGGGCGCAACTGCTCTGCGCGCCGGTCAATTGGCCCGACGGCCCTCGACCGGAAAGAGAACGCCCGGCAGAAGTGGTGCGTGTCCAGGCCAATGCCTCCGTCAACCGCCTGTTCATCGCCGCCTGCGATCGCCATGGCCACGAGCGAGGGGTTGGCTGGGTGCAGGGCTCAGTGATCGTCGACGCCGACGGCTACCCTCTGGCAGGCCCGACGGAACTGGCAGGAGAGCAACTGTTGCTGGCGACGATGAACCTCACTGAAGCACACAACAAGCACATCAGTAAACTTAACGATTTGCATGGGGACCGTCGGCCACAGCTTTATGCGAGCGTGGGGTGATACAGGCTATTCAACTGCTTGCTTAAATTACGATTGGACCTGACACAACCCGTGTCAGGTCTGGGGCCTACTCTACGATTAACTGCCCCACATGCTTTGAACGGCCGCCCCTCTCATTCAGAATGCTGAATATCCCCTTAAGTATTTTTAACGACCTGTTATTTATCACAGTAGACGCCACTCAATCCGAACGCCTAACCTAATACCTCTTCAATAAGTAACGCATTAGCCACACTTGAAGAGCGCTTTATATCGGCGCGAGGAAACAAGGTACTGAACCCTCATGTATCGCTGACTATAGTTCGGCTTGCCCGCTAGCGGGCAAGCATTAACTTGACGCCAGATGTTTATAACATTGTTTTACCAGCAGGTCCTGAGTTTAAGTATGTTTACTGCACTGTTGTTCTCCTCACTCCGACTGCCTCACAGACGTAAAACAACTAAAAATCGTATTCCATAAGATTCGGAGCAATAAAAATGACTAAAAGCCTGACAACAATGTCCGCTGGCATTATTACTATGATGGCGTTGATGGGCAACGCTTATGCGGCCACAACTGCATGCCCGGCAGTCAGTGATATTAAACAGACTGCTGACGGTAACGGTTTTAGCTATACAGCAGCTGCCCCAATGGGCTTACTACACCCCATGAAAAGCAAGACTGAAAGCACGACGCAATTCTTTTAGCTATATCACTTCTCCTATTAACGTTTATCTTCCGGGATACGCAGTAGCCGCACGCAAACTCGGCCGATCCCATCTAACACTCCGCATCAGCATTTCTCTATACCCGTAACTCAACAACGAATGTCTCGTCCTGTATCGGGCGCTTGTCAGTACGGGTGAATTTTCCGGAACCTTTACCATGCAGAAAAAAATAAAAACCAGGCTGACTCTCGTACACGAGCGTATTAACGAAGCCGCAAAAAAAATTGAAGAAACCGCGACTCAACAGACTGTTGAAGGCCGTGATGATAAAGCTCAAGCGCTTGAGTCTTCCCTCAGAAGCCTGAAAAAATCGTTGTCCCGAATTAGATTGTGCGAAGACGGCAGTGTGGTGACACTGCATTAGTACAATTTCGAGACAAACCGTTAACGGCCGTTTTAGATAAGACCAAACTTAACAGCAAGGACGAGAGACTCTTTACTGTTCGAAACACCTAGCTTTGTGTAGATACTGTTCAGATGAAAATTTACGGTCCTGGACGAAATAGATAACACCATCCCGATTTCCGAAGCGGTTTTCCCTTGCCCGTAATAATTCAATATTTCACGTTCTCTTGCAGTGATTTTGAGCAACCTATTATAACGATCTGAATCAGAGAGGTAAGCATCCATAAAGTACGTATGAAGCTTTGAACACAGCAACATCACGCTGCCGCCTTTTTCAACAATATCTTGATCCGAGATAGTGTTATGAGCCCTGATAACCGTTATCAGACTTGAGACACACGTATGATCATGCAGCGCTTGAGACCATGCATAGCTGCCTGTTTCTTTTTGAATCAGACCCTTAAGTTTTGGACAAGATTCAGCGCCCCAAATAATGGGCAATAAACTGGTACGGCAATGACGAATAATAGGGTTGTCTTCTACTTGATTCTTATCTTCATACGGCTTCATTATTTCTGGCGGGATATTAGTCAGCACTGCACCGCCAGTACTGCTCAGATAGGTAGGTATGATCATGCGAAAGATAAAATAGTCAAAGCCCATATTCAAAACAGCACGCTCGGCATAGCTGTATAAATACGCAGTCTCCTGAGAATATTCCTCACTTCTAAAATAGTTATTCAACTCACCCATCAACAGAACTCCTTATCTCATCAGGTAGCACCACACATTACGAATTCATTTTTAATGAAAATGAAACATTCAGCAAGGAGTTTTTATAATAAGAATATCGCGTTTAATACGTTTACCCCTCTGCTCAACACAACCAAGCACATTAACTCTTTTAATTTTTAAAACGATCCGTAATTATTCCCCGGTCGCCTATTAAATAGCCTCCATTTGAATATACAAGACGGTGAAAAATACAGTCTTACATCTCTTTTTGGATGGCCTTAATCAAAAGGCGCTATAGCAATGACCGAAACAACGCAGCCACTGTGTTTAATCTATATATCCAGAGTTTAGAATTGGCCAACCACAGTAAACATTGAAATACTCAGGCCATGGATAAATCCGCTCATAGGTGATGTGGACACAGACTGCCCAATACCAGCAGGCGTCATGCCTCTTAACTGTCTAACGGTGTCACCACGCTTTCGAACCTGGGCGTCATGGACGATGACCCTGCCCTGCAGCTCACGCAGCCTGGTGCTGGAGAAAGTATCTGTGCCATGACAACGGTCTGACCGATGTCATAACAAAATGGCTATGCAGGAACATCATCGTGATTAACTCAACTCACAGAGTCTCCAAACGCTGAAAACAAGAAAGCCCGGAAACCGGGCTTTCTTAAACCAAAAGCTACTTACTCAGCAGTTTTCAGCTTAATCACATCGCCAGAAACGGTGGTGGTGTAGCCGTTCAGAACCCAGGCCCAAAACCATTTTTCCTGGACTTGTGTATTAATCAGCGCATCGCCGCCCTTGGCTTGGATTGCAGATGTCTGCGCGCGGACAAAACGGCTGTTCTGACCAATAGGAATCAGACCGAAAAGCATCACACCCGTAGCGCTCGCTTCACTGTGGCCTACGACGGTGTACTGGTTGCTATCGTACTGATGAGTCTTCATAGCTGTACCGGTACAACCTGCAAGAGCCAAAACACATACAGCAGAAGCGAGGGTTTTACTAACGATCTTCACGGTGTTACTCCATTCAATAGAACCCGAATCCAATTATCGGGCGGCGGCACTCTACCCTAAGGGCTGAAGCTTTTGACAGCTTTGCTACTCATTTTTATCGCTGATAGCTATATAAACTTTCGGCACATCACCCACGCAAAACCCAGCGACCAAGCCTGAGGGCGTTAAACCATGGCTGACATCGCCGAGAAAGACCAACAGCAGCAGGAAGGTCAGAGAACCTTCTGGACGTTCACGGCCAGAATCGGTTGCTCGACACTCTCCTTTGCGTTGTCTTACTGATGTCTAACCGTCGCGTGCTGCTCCCTATCTCGGGGTTTACATTGGCGCTGGGTCACGCGATGTGCACCGGACTCGGGATGGCTATCTGGGCGTTCTCGTCCTCGCTGGCGAGAAAGCGCGTCGCTGACGTTTGATTGCGCATAGCAAATGTCGCGACCGGCTCTTGGCGTAGGTGGATAGCCTCAGCCCAAGGCCTGCAACCAGATAAGTAAATCCATTTCCAAGCTGCCTGGTTTCGGCGCAACTGGAGACAACAGGCAATAGCGTGAGCCGTCTTCAACGAATCCTAAAGGCGCCGTCAACACGCCGCTCTGGATATCGTCGCGCACTAAATGCCACGGACCAATAGCAACCCCGAGACCTGCGACAGCCGCCTGAATGCTGAAATAAAAGTGCTCAAATGCTTGCATCTCCACATCAGGAGCAGGTAATCCTTTTGCAGTCGCCCACTCCTGCCAAGCCGTAGGTCGGCTTATCGTCTGAAGCAGCGGAGCAGATGAACGCAAAACACGCCTGCTTTTGCCGAACCACACATCCACCTTTTCTGGCCGGCACACAGGGCCAACCTTCTCTTGGAATAGCGTCTCAGAATGGTAATCGGGAGGGCAGGGAAAATCGTCCCGCCGGATAGCCAAGTCTATGCCCTGGTCGAATGAAAACGTGCCGCCGCCAGCCACCAAGTGAATGTCTAACCCTGGATGAAGTGCTTGGAAGTCGCTCCAGCGTGGTATCAACCAGCGCATTAACAACGTTGGCTCACAGGACAGGACAAGCTGACGAGCACGGCGGGAGTCGCTGCGTATCTCGCGAACTGCGTTGCTCATCAACCCAAACCCTTCGCTAACCGCTTTAGCGAGACGTTTTCCGGTATTTGTTAAGAAAACCCTGCGATTTCGCCGCTCGAACAGGTCGATGCCCAAATCATCTTCAAGCAAGCGCACTGCTCGGCTGATAGCACCTGGCGTCAGATGCAGTTCGTCAGCCGCGCGGGTAAAGCTTTCGAGCCGCCCGGCTGATTCGAAGCAACGCAATGCGAGCAAAGATGGCATGCGGCCGTCAGAAATTAGTGATTTGAAATCACCATTCCTTTTAGAAATCATCGTTATTACCAGTACTCGTAACCTGAAAACATGGCCACCTATTAAAAGTTAATTCAAGGTAAACCATGAACGAATGGATAGCAGTCATCACCATTACAACACTTGCATGCATCAGTCCAGGGCCTGATTTCGCCATGGTTTCTCGCAACGGATTGCTACTGTCTCGACGTGCTGGCGTCCTTACAGCCGTGGGAATTGGTATGGGCGTGCTTGTCCATGTGTGCTACACACTGCTTGGACTAGGGTTGGTGCTTCAACAAACGCTTTGGTTGTTCAGTGCTCTGAAGCTCGCAGGGGCGGCATATCTCGTCTACCTGGGCGTCAAAATGCTTCGTTCCAAGCCAGCAATTGAACGTTTAGATGCACCGCCACCCGTCATGTCAGACCTTGCAGCCCTGCGTACGGGGTTTCTCACAAACGCGTTGAATCCTAAAACAGCGATTTTCATCGTAAGTCTGTTCATGGGGGTGGTGCGACCGGACACAGCTTTAACAGTACAAATTGCCTATGGGTTGTTCATCGCGGGCGCGCACATCCTATGGTTCAGCCTCATAGCACTGTGCTTCTCAGCCGGGAGGGTGCGCGAGAAATTGGTGGCTGCACGACATTGGATTGACCGGATATTTGGCGGCCTGCTCGTGAGTTTTGGAGTACTACTGACAATCGCTCAGCGTTAAAGCCAAGTTGAATTGGCCTTTGCTCGGGAACAGAGGTAGCGGGTGAGTGGATTCGGTCAGTTACTAACGCCACTCAAGCCTGCAAAGACTTACTCTTATCGCTGCCTTGCAACAAGTTTATTGAAGACTTACCCACCATGCTTTTTTCAACGTTCATCCATGCCTACCTGTATTCAATATTTATGGCACTGTCGGCGACTATAGCGGCTGCCCCTTGAGGATCAGAAGTTTGATTATAGTTCCCGGCCTTAAAATACAAATTCACACCTTCCCACCCAGCCTCCTGGAACGAGAACTCCTTGATAGATGTGTTGCCATTTACGGAAACCTTGATGGAGAGCCTCATTTCGCCATCCTTACCCTTAGCTTCAATCTTGTAATCAATTTTTTCATTGAGCTTTACACCCGCCAACAATATTGACTGGCTCTCGCTATCGCCAAAACGACTCTTTATCCCTGCAACAATAGAGCCGTCTTTCCAGCGAAGCTTTAACAGCTCAGACCCTCCCGATTTATCCCCATGAATCTGAGCAAAGATAATAGATTTCGTCTTTGGGTTTTGCACTATATAAACAGAACCCGATTGTTCAACATCAATCTCTTGCCCCACACTGAATGTTCTCTTTGCTCGTAACTCGACTCGCGGGTAGCTACTATTGGGTGTAGACCTGAATCCGGAAGGAGCAAAAAACACCATTGAGCCTTCAGGCACACTTCGATAGCAATTATTTGGACTGTAACAGTTTGAGTAAAAATAAGAACTCTGGTAGTCCTTCGTCAAAGCCACCTCTTCCGGGAGATTCATGCCATTGAAATCCTGGAGAAGATACGAAGAAGTTAAACCTGGAAAATTGAAACCCGGTGCCTTACCGGCGTCTAGCGCGAAAGCATTAGAACAGCCCACCACCACACTAATGACCCAAATATATCTCGTTGTAAATTTTACTCCGCTCAGTTTGCAAGCCATCACCCTCACCGCCTTAGCCTATGCGTTCAAAAAAAAAAAAAAAAAATAATCGATCAACACGAGGGAAATCAATCTGATCAAAGCGCTTTCTTGGCATATAAATAAAACTTAATTTATAAAATCACTCGGATAAAAACAGCCATCGATGACACAACAGTTTTTCACAAGACCGCACCCTTCAGCACCTACGCAAATAACGGTTTTTTCCTTCGGTATCTACCTGTTCCCTCCTACATCCATGTTCGCCTCAGCCACCCTACAGTTCACGCTTTTCAAGAAGCGAAAGTACTCAGATGGCGAATGAAGACGTACCCAATAAAATCTGGCGCCATGTGCGGACAGAGGCTGTGTTATGAAACGGTTCAAAACAGCTTTTATGCTGCTGTGCATTTTGATTCTTTCGGCCTGTAAAAACGACCCACTGTCGGGTGCAAACGACCCCAAGGACGATTCTTGGAATCTTGATTACATTGGCCCTTCTTATATGTCCGGCTGGGTTGAGTACATTGCTGTCGAGGATATGAAAGGTCGATGGTTCAGAGGGCCTGGAGGGTCGCTTGGATCTGGTGACCCAGGGCTGGACAAAGAATACGCCCGGGGCTGGGGCACTATAGGAGGTAACTTTTACCCTATTACGGGTGCTGATTTGCCCAAACGTATCTTCGTGCGTTGGCAATCCGTCGTTGAGCAGAAAACCTATAAAGGCTGGATCGAAATTACTGAAAACGCCCGAAGCATCATGCGCGGCTCCACTGCGCGTCGTTGCCCTGACTGGCCAAATGATGCAGCGAACTACTCGGCATTGGCAATAATTGGCGTGGCACCAGGAGGCGTTATCAAGGCTTGGGTGAAGGACAACTGCTTGGGCAGGGTCTTGGTCTCCAACGCCCAAGCAGAGATTGAGCCGTTGGGCCCGTACCAAGGCAAATCAAATGGAAAATACCGTCCGCAAGAAGAACCTTCGAAACGTTATGTCGAACGCTATGGCATCCCGTATGGCAGTTGGTAATGCCTCTTTAGGCGCTGAAGCGCTGAGCAGACATGGATTGGTGGGCGCGCGCTGCGATGCTTCGTTTTGAGGCCGGTTTAACTTGAGTGAGAAACCGGCTCGCGGTTGCACTTTAAGGACCTGAGCGTTACCCTTTCGACGTCGCTGCACATCAGCGAACGGGTTTGACGGCCCGATTAACAATAGGCGCACAGGCGCCCCCATTACGATTGCAGGCGCTTTTTTTGCGTCCGCATCTTCGTTAATGGCGGCTGTGCGTGGGAGACCTTCGGGTCTGCCGGGTTTCCTATTGTCCCGGTCCGTCAACCTGCGCACAGCTGCCACCCTAAATCGTTTGACGGCGGTTCGTGGCAGCTCCTCAACAATAGGAGTAATGCCAGATGCACGCTCTAAATCCGTTTATAAAATGCCCGACACCTACTGTCGCCCTGCACAACGTCCAACTCCTCGATGCGAAACGAGGTGCCTTATGAACGTCTCACCGTTGATCAAAACCGTTGGCGGCGCCACCTTTGGCACCTGCAACGCAGAGAACCAGCGCCTGTTCTGCGTCATTGCCGGTGTCTCAGGTGAAGAAGCTCTGCAACATGCCTCTTTGCTGTTGAACTGCGTCAACACGCTCTCTTACCTGGGCGCCATGGATGATGGCCATGAAACCATGCGCTGGGCGTCGCACTACCTCAGCGAAATGGCGAAAGCGATCATTGACGACGTGACCTTGGGGCTGCAAGACGTACCGTAACGGTATGGGTTTAGCGTCAGCCCATGGGCAGCCCCATCGCTACCGGGTGGGGTTGTGTTTTTTGAAAGTATTCGATAACAGCCGGGGCTGGCCCTGAGTAATTACTTGCGGGGAGCCTTCACTAGACGCTCGTCTATGGCACATGATTATTGGAACAACCTGAGGGCCTAAAACCTAGCAGTTCTGCTAGCTATACACATTTGCTGAACCTACAGAAACTGATAGGCCTTGTACTCCCCCGAGTTTGGCATATGAGCTCTCCACGCAATGTCGCGGTAAGTGTCTATCAATACGACCCACTGGATCGTTTGACGAGTACTAACTCAATTCAACGGTTTTACAACGACACCCGTATAGCTACCGAGATTCAAGGCAGTGAAAAAAACAGCTTATTCGAACACCAGGGATTGGTGCTCGCTGAGTTGCAACACGGCAATGGCGTAAAGTTACTGGCGACTGATTTACAACGCTCTGTACTCCATGCTGTCACCTCAGGTATGCGGCAACCTTATGCTTACACCGCTTATGGGCATCGATCCATAGATGGAGACGTACTCAACGTGATGGGTTTCAATGGCGAAAGGCCTGACCCCGTCACAGCGCACTATATGCTAGGGAACGGTTATCGAGCGTTTAATCCTGTCTTGATGCGTTTTAACAGCCCCGACAGTTGGAGCCCTTTTGGCAAGGGAGGTATTAATGCCTATGCCTATTGCAAAGGCGATCCGGTCAATCTAGTAGACATTGATGGACACATGCCTTTTGCCACGCGATTGATCGCTGAGGTAGCTACCTCAGCGCCACCGTTGCCACGTCGCATCCCTCTTGTGACACGCCAAAGCAGAGCAATGGAGCGCCTGATGAAAACCCCTATTGAACTAGAGGGATTGCCAAGGGGTACTGACTATATTCACGGGAATAGAATCGCTATTCCGACTAACAACCCAGACATTTACCTGGATTTCACCTTCCCTCTCGAGCGTAAAGCCGTTGTGACTTTACGCGAATACGGAGTCTCGGTTCTTCCACAACACCGTGCACCTCTTCCTCCACCTACACCCGCGCGTAACTTGTCCCCCACGAGATTGTCATCCCGTAACCCAAATAGTGGTCACGATAACCCAGCATTTGTGGACTCTGAGGCTCCTGCGCTGCCTCCCCGCTTGCCCGCCCGAAATAGCAACTTGCAAATAGAAAACAAGGCCAGCTCTGTGCGAAAAAAACTCTGACCTAGCCTCTATCGAACGTTCTAGGCACTTATTGGCCCAATGAGTGCCTATATTTTAATGACACGACAGTCGCCACAATTGATCCAGTCTGGTCGTATAGCTTTGACTCATCATTTCCCTGCGCATGCCCCAATCCGGCTTGCTGGGCACACTGGCAGCCCGTAGCGTGCCCCTGCCCCAGCGCGCGTTAATTTGATCCAGAACGGCCATCACCCTGGTCGCCTCTGCGAGCTGATTAACCGCAAACAGATCATCCGAGAACTCGCCCGGTTGCCGTAGATCCATGAGCAACACCTCAGCCTTGCTGTATTTGAACCCGGGCTGAAAAACATGGGTGAGCGCTTCGACCGCCGCCTTGGTCAACAAGCGCACATCATCGGTCGGGTATGGCAGCGTCACAATCACGCCCTTGGCGTACTTCGCCATCGATAGACGCCAGATAAACATGCGGCGCGCGCACATTGAGCACTTCATCCAAAGAAATCGCCTGCTCGATATGATCCGCCGCCGGTGACGGAAACCCGGCCGGAATCTTGAACAAACACAGCGGTATAGGAACTCCGCCCTCCACGAGAGGACCTAAAAGAGTGAAGCTCATGACGCGCGCGTAGGACAGATCTGAGCAATACGTCCGCATGAAATTTAGACGAGAGGAACATCCCGTTTAATGCGTCTACGCTCCCTGCAGTCGCTACAGCCCTAGAGGCCCTCGCCATGTGCGGACGATTTGTGCAGTACCGAGGCATCGCTGATTACCTGGACGTGTTGGCCGCCGACAGAAAAATCGTCAACGGCTACGACAACCACCCCATTGGCCGCTACAACATCGCCCCAAGTACCCGGGTTAGCATTATTCATGGCGTGGAAGACGGGTTACGGATAGATCCCGTGCACTGGGGCTGGGCGCCCTTCTGGGCAAAAGGCAAACGGCCGATTTCTCACAATTCAAAAACCTAGGAGCGGACGAAGCGGACGCTGTTGCCACCGACCTCGAGGATCTCCTAGACCCCAAAGCGTATCTCGAACATTTCAACGAGGTCTATTCCAAAGCTCTTGCTGGAATAGTCTTAAAACTGGAGGATCTGCCGCAAGCAGATCGGATCGTACAAAGGATAGAGAAGCAGCTGATAAGCAGTCAGGTCAGCGTTCGACCAACCCCTGGATACAATCATTTTGCAGTGGCTGCTGCTTATGTGGCGGTACCACCTAAGAAGATCAGTAAAGACGTAATTCAGCGATTCTCGAAGCTTTTCGAGACGATCAACCAAGCATTGCGCTGATTTTTTTGGTCGCCAACCTAAAGCATAAACCTTGCTGTTCTGGCCTCATGCCATGTGAGTTATCAGGCCATGGTCACTTGCAGTAGGTCGCCCAAAGCTCATTAACTCCGGTAGCGAAGCTTTGGCTCATCATAGCGATAAACGAGGGAAATCAGATGTCAGCTTTGGGTCGGAAGCAGCCGGTCCTAGCTGACCGCTTTCGATCCAAAGCAGTCATCAGCTCTTAAGCTAGTGAGCATAAGTGGCGAAGCAGAGGGCTTATGACCCAAGTTGAGCCCTTCGGCGAAACTCCTGGAGCTCCCAAACTGACAGGCTCCTTGGTGATGCCTTATGTCTGAGCTGCTCAATTGCCTCTAGATAATGTGATTTCGAGTCACTTGATGTCCAGTCGTAGTCTAGACACGCTAAGTCGCGCACGATACCGTCTAGTGGACAGTGTGGTGGCTCAGAGCAAAAACCTGCCACCCACAAGTGCTTCAAGTGGATGTTGATCAACTTCTGGGCGACGCCAAACCTGAGGCGGCCTCTGTGTAACGCGCTTCTGTGTTTCGCTGAAAAATTATTTGCAATAATATCAATATATTCAACATGTTCGCTTTCGGTCACGATTCTAGTCGAATACTTGGAGAAAATGTCGTCAAGTAATTCCCGGAAACCTTGCTTAACCTTTTCTCGCTGATACACCTTGCAGGATGAGGAGTAGATAGGCCAGTCTTTTGCTCGTGTTGAAAGCGCAGCCTTAAGGCTCAACAATCCGATTTCATACATCAGGAATTCATTTTTTTCTTTTTTTGTTGCTGTTGCTGTTGCTGTTGCTGTTGCTGTTGCTGTTGCTGTTGCTGTTGCAAATAAATCTTGAGGTGCATGAGTCATAATTACTCTAGGGCCTACTGTTATTGGGTTTTCCAACCAAACGCTTTTGCGTGCCACTTATAATATTCTGAGCTGCCATGCCAGTTTTCCGCAGTTCTATTGACTAGAGTTTCTACGGATTTATTTAAGTGGGGTGTGGATTTTCTTGTGGGGTTGATATATATCTTCCCTTCTGCAACATAAACAAAACCTTTCTCAAACAAGCTGTCACAGCCTAATGAACACATCAGCGCCGCGATATTTTCAAAGTCCAGCCTCTCACTTTTACTAGCTTTGCTTCGAGGCTTTATATGGGCAGCAACCAATAGCTCCTGTGGCATAATTCGACCGCAAAGTACGCATGCGGCCTGGTTGCGGCCGTCCAGCAAGTATGCCCTTAAAAATGCCTGTTCCTTACGATACTTAGTGAGCGTCACGCCATCAAAGTCGTCATGTCCAGCCAATGCTGAGAGATATCGCCTTAGCACCTCTGATGAATTGTCTGTCCGACTGAATTTTATTTTGCTGTGGGCAATATATGACGGACCTTGCTTTAGATCCGGATTAGACATTCGGGCACCATAGCCTGAACGAACAAGTGCCGAAAGATCATCAAGGTGCTCGATATAAATATAGTCAGTAGCGTATTTTGATGTTGTGGCAACGTACGAACCGTCTGCATATCGATGCGGATACAGGAACATACCTTTGTGCTGTCCGCTGTTTTTGACGGCAAAAAATTGGGGTGGGGCTCTATCCGGGGCGCTGACCTCGACTTCAAATTTATTCATAGGGTCGTGTTCAGAGCCCTCAAAAATTGTAGTTAAGGCCTGATGCACTTGGGTTGATGTAACACTCTGTGCTCTAGCCCTACCTTTTACGCGGCTTTCAAGCTTCCGCAGACCTGAGTCCGTTAGGAGTAACTCTGTGGTTTTTTTTCCTGCAAGTAACCAATGGTTCCCGGTCCAATAGTCAATTGCACGTTTTCGCAGAAGAAACTCTAAGAGGTCCCGCCGCATTGCTTTACCCGAGGTGAGCTTCTCAAATTGATAAACGCCTTGGGCGGCTATGAATGCTGCGATTGTATGGGCCGACAATGCCTTGCCAAGAAGCTCCCCTTGTGGGCGAAAGAAAACTGAATGTGGCAAGTTAAGATTCCTTAAAAATTCCGACATGCATTCCTTTGCAGCTAACGCAGGATTGAACGGTAGCCTAACGCCATTGCTTCGTCCACCGTCGGCTTTCGACGATCCGCAACAGGCAGCTATCGGCCATTAGCCGACGTTCAGTGCGGTCTACTTCCGATAGATTCGAGCATCAGCGCATATCCTCTACTCTGTTTCGAATGGAATTTTTCACATGGAGGCGTGCTATACAGCAAGCATCACCAAGAACGGAGAATCAACGAAATGAAACCGCCAGCATTCACAGTCAATGCTTTGGGCGTAATGGTGGCCATCTCCGAACTTGGGGTGTCGGTTATCGCTCAGCAGAAAATTGGAACATTCGCAGTCGCATTCGGACTTTTCGAGGCCCACCTAGAGCCAGCGGTTTGGGCACTAAAACGCGAAAGCGTGAAGGGGGTTAGACCTTCCACTGATGGGCCACCTGCTTCTCAGTTAGTCACGATTGTAGGAAATGGCAGGGAGGATTTGAGCCCAGGTGCGAACGAAGTCCTGGCACGCGCTGCCGAAGCAGCTCACAAGTTGATGCACTATCGCCATTCTCTGCTCCACGGCTACTTAGTGCCTCTCGGGGAAACAGCATTTTTTATGCGGAATCCTCGGTGGAATGGTGAGGAGAGGAAGCGACCGTTCGGTGATGCTTCAATCGAGGATTACATTCTTGATATGGCAGCAGATGTCGCATGGGTACTGGTACGGATCATCGCCGTACTGCGAAAGATAAACGACGATGCAGAGACAGAGACGAAACTCGAGTCCTTTGCTTCAGACCTCACTAGGATCAAACCATACCTGGGAGAGGTCGCACGGACTTATCGCACTACCTGAGCGCTACAGTTCCTGCGGTGTCGTATGAAAAGGCGGCACTTCCGTAGATTCCTTCGATTGACCGATTTTGGCCGATTGCTGCCTGTTGTGATGGGCTGCAATCGACCCAAAGGAGAGGTCAATCTCTGTGTCAGGTTCAATTCAGGAACGGACGTTTACCTTTCACCAACATCAAATCAAAAACGGCTTGAAAAGCTCGCGGCTGTTTCCGCTGTAATTGCCAAATCAAAACCCTGTTATCACCCGATAGATGGGTAACACGCGTCCTTGGAAACATTTGTGCCCGTGAAGTAAGTCATTTTTTATCGCGCGTTGACACACTCCACACCCTAAGCGTAGCCAGATCCAGTTTTCCCTGGCATCCCTTCCAAGCAAAACCCTACTGACTTTATCGGCTCTTGGAGTGGACAGCGTGCTGGCGAAATACTAGCTTGCTAGGGATAAGTGCCCCGTCAAAGCCAACCATCGAGCCGAACAAATGGAATCCGGGTGCAAAGAGGGAATTTCTTGATGGAACAAAATCACGGCTTAAGCTGCGTACTTTGTTATAAAACGTCTTCAGGTGACGATCTTTCATTTCTGGTTTTGAGCGCCCTCAGTGGGCAGTCGGGTAAGCGCTGCCGAAATCGTCATACTGACGACCCTTCATACATGCAAAGACCGAAAGCCAGCCCCCCTAGAACTGGGATTCTTGGCCGGAAACATTGCCATATGTGCAAGTTAAACCAACGGAGCCATTATGTTTGAATCAATTGACCCATTGGATGCCTATAACAAAAATGTGAATATTCTAATCGGCTCAGGGGCGTCGGCGGATTTATTCCCAACTTTGGCACTAGAAATTAAAGACGCCACCGGCAGGTGGGAAACAATTGAGACGCTAGCTACAAAGTTCGAGCATTATCCAGAAAAGCGTACAGCCCTATTCATGCATTATTACAACACCTGTATCTTTCCCGTTCAGACATTTTCCCCTTCGGCAGTTCAAACTACCAAAGGCAAGGAAAATCTTTTGAATTATCAGACGTTCATGAAAACCCTGCTAGGCTTTCTTGATCGTCGAAAGGAACTAAATCGTAAAATCAATATTTTTACTACCAACTATGATGGGTGCCTCGCTCATAGTGCGGACCAAATTCAAGCGCAAGGGACGTATGATTTTGTGATCAATGATGGCACGTCCGGCTTCCATAAGAAATATCTACATGCGAAAAATTTCAATACATTTCAATGTCAAACAGGCGTTTTTGAAAGAGCCAGCTATGGAGTTCCTCAACTAAATATCATCCATCTGCACGGATCTGTTTACTGGTCGAAACACGCAGATAAAATTGAGGTTAGCTATGCTAATCAATTTAACCATCTGCTCACTGCAAGGACAATTAGCAAGATCAGTCCACTCTCCAGCTACTTAGGCACCCCGGGCGGGTCTACCGCACGCGTACCAAATGTGAAATTCACTAGTGAGCAAATCGCTAAGTTTTGGCAAGCGTACAATAAGTTACCTATCGTCAACCCAACAAAATGGAAATTCCACGAAACCGTATTTGAAGAGCATTATTACCAGATGCTTCGATTGCTGAGCTATGAGCTTGAAAAGCCGAACTCGATCCTTATTACTTTTGGCTTCTCATTTGCTGATGAGCACATCCTTAAGTTGGTCCAACGCTCGCTGGTAAACCCTCAACTCCAGACGTTCATTTGCTGCTATAGCTCAGGTAGCGCAGCCTCGATGCGGAAAGAATTTCAGCAATGGAGGAATGTAACTGTAATCGGTCCGCCAGAGGGCGTCAAAATGGATTTTTCCAACTTCAACAAGTACGTGCTGTCGCTCAAGCCACAAACTTATATCCCGCCAGAGGATGATCTCGTATGAGTATTGTCGTTGGTGAGGTTATTGCCGTGTCAGGTGTTAGAATTTCTCTTCGTATTTTCGAGGACTCCAGCCACGAGACCATTTTTTACGACGGGATGAAATATCGGGGGGTGTCATTAAGAGAACACCTCCTTATTCAGCGAGGGTTCATTGATATTGTTTGTTTAGTTGAGGGCGAATACCTAGATGAAAAAAAGCTCGATGTAGAGGCCGAAAAAACCATATACGTTCGTAAGGTCGATGTTAGACCCATAGGATATGTTGTTGATGACACGTTCTATGAGGGCGTGAAATACATGCCCATGATCAGAGACCAGGCATTCCTACTAAGCGTATCCATGGTCAGCAAAATCTATGGGACCGAAGGAGATAGCAATTTTTCCATAGGTGCCATGCTAAAGGAGGATGTATCAATAAATCTGCCATGGGCCAAGATCTTCAATGGCCATCTTGGCATTTTTGGCAATACAGGGAGCGGCAAATCCAACACTCTCGCCCAACTGTACACCACCTTATTTAGAGAAAAGTTAGATGGACTGAAGAACAAAAGCCAATTTGTTATCATAGATTTCAATGGTGAATACACTGAAGGGCAAATACTTCCTGCCAAAGATAAAAAAATCACAATATTAGATACCAAGCGAGGTGGGGAAAAATTCATGATCGAAAGCATCCATTTTTGGGATGCGCAGACACTTAGCCTACTATTCCAAGCTACGACCAATACTCAGCAGCCTTTTCTTAGGCGGGTAGTGAGTGGCAGAGATAGATTTAAAGATATACCTCTGGCCAACTACTTTATGAAAACTTTTCAAAAGGTTTTCAGTGCAAGCGAGCCAAAATCTGACGCGCTTGAACTGACTAGAGAAATTGCTAGGTTGGTGTGCTGTGAGGAACTGGAGAACCATCTTGCAAAAATAAAGTATAACGCCGTAAAGAAGTATTTTTTTCTAGATGGCCACTATTATGACTCTGACGGCAAAAGCTATGCTGCTTTTTTAAAGCCGTTATTGGAAGCACATTTGGACTTGAGCGATCTCGATCAATTTGATGAGCTTATTGTGCGCTGCTATCTTCAGCTCTGCTTGGATGTGCTCTTGGGTTATGCACAACACGAGCATATCCAACCAGTCCTGTCACGGGCCAAATCCTCTATTGATTCCCTTCGGAAAGTAATAAAAATCGTTGATACTCCAACACCACGTCATCTACTCCATGTGATTTCACTGAAAAAATGCAACAATGAAATCAAGAAACTCCTTCCCATTCTTATCGCCAAGAATTCCTACATTAATCACAAGGAGTCGGAAACTTTAAGAAGTCCACCAGCGCAAACATTGCATTTAATAATTGATGAAGCCCACAATATACTGTCGGAACAGTCCACGCGAGAACACGAGATATGGAAAGACTATCGCCTGGAACTATTCGAGGAAATAATTAAAGAGGGGCGAAAGTATGGTGTATATCTAACACTTTCAAGTCAGCGACCAGCCGATATTTCTCCCACTATCGTTTCACAAATTCACAATTTTTTTATTCACCGCTTGGTCAATGAACGTGACCTCATGCTTTTGGACAATACCATCAGTACGTTAGATTCATCCTCGAAGGCATTGATACCCACTCTTGCCAAAGGCTGTTGTGTGGTTACTGGTACAGCATTTGACATCCCCATGATTCTTAAAGTTGATCCGTTGGTCAAGGCGCATCGGCCAGCCAGCGATGATGTCAATCTTGAGGAGTTATGGGCCAACCCGAAATCTTCTCCGGATATCCATATGGTTCCTTGACCTGACTGATAGCACTCTTACTAAAAATTAAGGGCGGTCGAATCGATGCCAGTTTTGTAGATGTATTGAATGTCTGCTTTTGGCCGGAAGCAGCCCTTCGTGACAGGCAGCTAACGGCTAAAAGCGGTCAACGCTGGACGCAGCATCATTACAGCCGTAGGCTCGCATATTTTGAGGCATTGACTGTATGGCGACAGGAGTCTGCTATGAATACAAGGACTGTGAAATTTGCCTCCGATGGCTATTTAGTAATACCTGAACTCATTTGTGAACAAGAACAGGCGTTTGTACGAGAACTGGTCACCGAACTGGTTGACCGCTATCGGGGCGGTGATCCGACTGCAATATCAGCTGGAGTCACCATTAGTGAAGTTAGCCGGCAACATCCGCAGCGCAATCCAGGCATTCCACCAGATCGCTGGAAGCGCGAACCCTTCATTATCGGCGACCTCCTCGCCCTGGAGCCACGCTTTGCACGGCTACTTAGCCAAGAGTCCATCTGGACCTGCGTCGGCGAGCTACTCGAATGTGCTTCTAGCGATCTGCTGTTTCACTTCTGTAATCTCACACGTAAACCCAGTGAGGTAGGCCCCGCCATCGGGTGGCATCGTGATGCTGACAATAAATACTTCGCCAGCCATGACGGACGCACTTTGCGTTTATTGATCCCTCTTCAGTTCATGTCTGTTCGCAATGGAGGCACAGCAATAGTCCCCGGCTCTCACATTCAAAGCGACGCACCTGTCGAAACCGCGCTTTATCCTGATGTGGCGCCTGGAGCTTGCCTTGCACTGCACTCCGCAACTTTGCACGGAGGGTCACCTAATCGTAGTGAGCAGGAACGGGACGTCATCGTAATCCAGTTTGGTTTGTGTTCATCGACTCTTCGTTACCAAGCGAACGAAACATTATCTCTATCGACTAGAAAAGATCTTCTAGCCTTCTACCAGGGCACTACAGAGAAACGAATCGTGAACTCCTGAGGTTAACCACCTGGCAAAACGCAGATCCAAAAAAACCATCCCCCACCAAAAACCGTTTTCCTACTGCACTTACTCACTGATTCTAGTCCCATGCTCCTGAGCCCATCTCAGGTACAGCACCATGCCCACCCAACAAGCCCTCACCCTCATGCCGCTTAATGTGGTGGTGCTGCTCGCCCTATTAACAATCACCACATTCACACAAGCCCAAACCTGGGTAATCACAGACCAAGCACACCCCATCACCTCCCCCAGTCCAGCCCGAATCATTCTTTTAGACCAGCAACAACACCTCGAGTCCGAGCTGTCCCGCGCCCTCCCCTCAGACCCACACCAAGCCGCCGCAATAATGCAAAGCCGCCTCAACACCCCCTCCGGCAAACGCTTACAAACCGATCTGGCCAAAGCCCAACAAGACCTAGCCGATGCCTGGAGCCTAGGCATTATCAAGATCCCGGCCGTCGTTGTTGACCGGCGCTACGTCGTCTACGGCGAGCCGGATGTAGCCAAAGCCTTGGTACTCATCAACAACGCCAAAGGCCAACCGCAATGAACCGCTGCCTGCTCCGCCCTCTGTCGCTGGCTCTCATCTGCAGCCTGCCCTTCAGCGCCTCGGCATCGATAACTTCAGCAACGATCATTACCTCGTCGCTGTCGCCTCAGTGCCTTGAGTACAAGGTGGTTGGCATTTGCTATTGGCTGCTGTGCACGGCGCTGGGCTGCAAGGTGAAGACGTCGACCAAGGTGCGGCATTACGTGCCGGATGCGGTGGTGTCGGCGTATTCCAATACCGGGGCTAACCCGTGGGTTGAGATGTCGCCTTTGGGGACGCCGACTCCGTTGTCTCAGGCAGGCAATGACGCTACGACCAATCATGTTGCTGAGAACGCGGCACTCAAGTTCAAAGAGGCGGATGTAATCGGGCACCCGGGCGGTGCTGTGTTCAGTGAGTTTGCCAGTGCGTCGGGGTATGCCTGCCAAGGCGCGACGGCGCCGTGGATGCCGTATTTCTTGAGCACGCTTGATCCTATTGCCTGGCGGTACGGGATCCCTGAGGCGGTTTATCCAGAAGCGCTAATCCCCGGTCGACGTGAAGTCGGCAGCATGGCCGCCGCGGATCTTTGGGGCAACGTTTACCCCCGCAGTGGGTTTCTGCAGCAAACCAACGATTACAAGACCGGGGCAGTCATCGCGCAACGCGCCGGTGACATCACTACGCGGACCGGGCAAGTCCATGTCTATTTGCCCATGCAAGCTTCTGCGCGCGACGGTTATTGGCCTGCAGGTGAGCTTATAGAGGGCGATGCCACTACCGGCAAATGGCAGGAGCTGACGCCGACGCTCAGTCAATCGTGTGCCGTATTCCCGCATTCAACACCACAGGTTCAGGCCGAGGACGGTGGTTACGCCTGGGCGCTGTGGCGTCCATACGCCTGCAGCCAACGTCGTGGCCAGACCTTCCTGGGGAGCACGGACTTTTAATGAGCATCCAGACCAACAGCGATCGGAGCCTGTCATGAAAATCACTCCCTGGTTGATCGGAACCCTTTACAGCCTCTGCTGCGCGACAGCCTGGTGTGCTGACCCTATCAACGCTTCGTCCTCTGGCAGCGTGATCGGGGATGAGGTGCTTTACAGCATCGGAGGCGGCAGCGCTGTCGCTATGGGCAGTGCTGGCAACATGCAGAGCATTCAGGTGGGTGGCGGCTGGAACAACAATCTGGTCTGCGGAAACATGAGCATGACCAACACCCTCGAAAACCAGTTGAACGGGGCTACCGCCGGTTTTCAAAACATCATGTCGACAGTGGTGCAGAACGCTACGGGAGCGGTGGCCTCGCTGCCGGCGTTGATCCTTCAGCGGGCAAATCCTGCGCTGTACAACTTGATCACCAATGGCATCTTGCAGGCCCGCCTGGACTTTGATCGATCCAAATCGACCTGCCGCGCCATTGGCGAGAAGATGGCTGACATCGCAGGCAATCAGATGGGCTGGGGCAAGCTTGCTGAGGGTCAGGCGATGGCCCAGACCATGACATCCAACACCGATGCGGTCTCGGCCGTCGAGCAAGTCGAGAAGAAAAGCGGCAACGACGGTGTGACATGGGTGGGAGGCAATCGAGCTGGTGGCTCCGGCCAGAAACCGATTCAGATCGTCGGGGATGTGACCAGGGCCGGGTACAACCTGCTGAACAAACGCGCCGCCGACGACACGTCTTCAATCAGCAAAGAAAGCTGCAACAACGGCATGGTCTGCAATGTCTGGTCTTCCCCTCAGGACACCAGCGCATTTGCCATTCGCGTTCTCGGGGAACAGCAACAACAGACCTGTGACAGCTGCCCTAAAACCGTGACCTCTGCAGGTGTAGGCCTGACACCGCTGATTCAGGAAACCTACGACACCAAGCTCAAAGCCCTTCAAGACTTGCTCACGAACACCAAAAGCATGACGGTGGAGAACCTCAACGCTGCCAGTAGCAACTCATTACCCATCACTCGCGGGGTGATTGTGGTGTTGCGTGATGAGCGCGACCAGGACGTGCTGGCTCGCCGACTGGCCTCTGAGGTCGCCTTCTCTGAAGTACTCGAAAAAGCGCTGGTACTGCAGCGAACGCTTTTAGCCGGAAGCCGCGAACCCAACGTCGCAATCAACGATCTGGCGTTGAACGCCGTCAATCAGCAGAAATCGTCTCTGCAAGAAGAGATCGACAACCTGCGCACCGAACTCGAACTGCGTCAGCAGCTCGCCAACAACTCACCGATGACGATTATTGCCAGGAGCAAAGCACGCACCGAAAACTCACGGGGCGTGTTCGAGGGCGATCCGGAAACGGATCGGCTGAATCAATTGCAGTCACCGTCCAGAATCCAGTGAGGCATTGATAATGAATGACACTCAGAACCCTGTCGCTGTGCCAAAACCCTCAAAAATCCGCCGCATAGTTCGAGGGCTTCTCTTGGGCGCGAGCTTCTTGGTGGCAGTGTCCGCATTGGCGGTACTGTTGAATCAGGCCTTATTGGGAATGTTTGAAGACGCCCACGAGTGGGAAGAATGGCGTACAGAGCATTACTGGGCTCTCCTCACATGGCGGATGATGATTTACACCGTAATGACAGTGGCCTGGCTCAAACTCAAGGCGCATCAGCCGAGGTCTGAGCGTTTGAAAAACCGCAAACGCTTTTCCAAGATCGAGCTTCTGGTAGTGGTCTTGATTCTGCTGGTTGAGGTCAGCAAGTTTGTGTTCAAGACGGGGAATGTACTATGACCCTCTACACCAATGACTACCTGGAGTATTACCTCACGCTGGTCGGCTGGATCATCAACAACGGCATCTGGGCAATGATCGCGGACACTGGGTTGTTTGCCCTGCCCTTCTGCATCATCGTGATCCGAGAATGGTTGAAGGTACGCGGGGAAGGTGCTGACGAGGGTAACAAAGGTGTGCTCTCTTTAGCCCGGATCGAGACTAACATTTACGTCGGCTATTTCGTTGTAGCGCTGTGCGGAGTGCCAGCGGTCAATGTGAGTTTCGACTCGTTGGCATTCGATCAAAGCAGGTCTCAACAATGCCAATACAATCTGCCTTCACCGACAGAGACTGGCTGGAATAAAACATTCAGCTCTTTAGCCGGGAAAACCGCTCAGATACCTCTGTGGTGGGCCTTTATGCATGCCTTGTCCAAGGCTTTGACGAGTGGCGCTATCGCGGCTATTCCTTGTGGCACAGACCTACGGCAACTACGGATGGACGTAGATCGCACGCGTATTAACAACCCCTTGCTGGCTCAGGAAGTTGCCGACTTTACTCACGATTGTTATGGCCCTTCTCGCGCTCGGCTGTTTATGCGCAACCCGGAAGTGGTAGCCGAGCAAGACAAAATGGGGGCCTTCTCGGACTTGAGTTGGATTGGGTCACGTTACTTTCTAAACACCCCCGGCTACTACGACACCGATTACTCCAAAACCCCTAGAACATCCTGGCCCTACAACCCCACGCGAGATGCGGGGTTGCCGCAGGTTACGGGAGGTGGTGGCTACCCAACCTGTAATCAGTGGTGGAGTGACGGCGGGACTGGTTTGAAAGCCCGACTGGTGGATCAAATAGGCCCAGATACTCTGACGCAACTAATCGGGTGGGCGAAGTGGATGTCGCCTGAACAAATCAACGAGTCTTTCGTGCGTCAATTGGTCTCCCCTTCAAATCAAGTTCAGGGCAGTGTGTACTCGGATTACGGTGGACAGATTGAGGGGACTATGTGGAACGGCATGGCCAGGTCCGCAGGTACGTTCGGAGTTGCAATAGGTTCTCTGGGGTACTTCCCGGCGATGGATATGGTTCGCCAGGCTTTGCCAATGGTCATGGCGTTTCTAAAGATGGCAATGGTGATCTGTATTCCGTTAGTACTTATTGTCGGTGCTTATCAACTGCAAGTAGCTATGACACTGAGCACGATATTCTTTGCTCTCATTTTTGTCGACTTCTGGTTCCAATTAGCGAGATGGGTAGACAGCACAATACTCGATGCGCTGTACGGATCCGGTTCACCACATCTGAGTTTCGATCCAGTTATGGGGCTAAATACGGCTACTCAAGATGCCATCTTGAATTTCGTGATGGGGGCTATGTTTATCATCTTACCGATGTTTTGGATGGGAGCTCTGGGGTGGGCAGGTGTCAGCGCTGGAAAAGTGCTTGAAGGTCTTTCCAGTGGAACCAAGGATGTGAAAGCGTCTGGAGAAAGAGCTGGAGGACTTGCGCAACAAGGGGTTCAATCATTAACGAACAAAAACTGAATGCAGGACGGGCAGCCTGAAGCTGTCCGCCCTTGATATACATTCGGATATTTAATTAGTCATCGAATGGGTTATTTGAACCCCTGAAATTTCCATAACTATCGTAATACCCATAACCGTCCTTACCATTTCTAGGAATGCTAGGGTGACAGGATAAATCCACACCTTTGTCATCAGTAAATTTTTTCGAAGCACTTACTCTTGTTAGCAAAGCGGCCGCCACCCCCACAACCAATACTGCGATGAGTTCACCTGCAAAATTCAGAGGAAAGTTAAAAGTCACAAAGAGCAACAAGGTGGCTAACCCACACCTTTTGACCCATCGAACCACCACATTTTCATCAACAAGAAAAAAGCGCACACCCCGACCCAAGCCATAGCCTAAGCGAACTGCAAAGCTCTGAGATGATTGTGTAGCCATGAGCGCTTCTCCTGTGAAGCATTTCTTGGAGTTCTATGAGGCCAGTCATACGCCCAGACAGTATCTTTTGCAAGCCGAACTCAAATGGCCCAAAGGGTTAAATGGCTCTCAAAAGACAATGGAAAGGTTCCCAAGGGTAAAAGCCCTACCCGAAAGGGCTTGAAGTGCGAAAAGGCACTCTGCCGCCAACGCATCTACCACGGGGATTTAAATCCCCCACAGCTGAAACTGAACCTCCCGACGCCAAACCGAGAAGCAGCCTCTATCTGGAAATATTTAGGCACACCAATATCTGTTCAGCATGGGACGTAATGGCATGTTGCCCCTCGAAATGTGATCGGCTGCCAATATTGATTTCTTATTGAGCAACGTCCATCAGATAGAGGAAAAGCCCGCCCATGATTAATAGTGGAGTTGGCCATGCTTTCTTTCTTTCGATGCAGAAAAATCCCACACGAACAGACCACTCCCCAGAATGGTTTATGGCAACCCGCCTCCAGCCAAGCACTGCTTGCACCAGCGCGCCGGCAAAAGCTGCTGGAGAACATCTGGCAACGCGCTTCGCTGTCCCGCCAACAGTTTGTCGAACTCTACCGGCAACCACTGGAGCGTTACGCCGAGCTGGTCCAGCAACTCCCTGCATCGCAAAACCATCACCATGCTTATCCTGGCGGCATGCTCGATCACGGGTTGGAGATCGTCGCCTATGCCTTGAAGATTCGACAGACCTACTTGCTGCCCATTGACGCACCACCGGAGTCGCAATCCGCGCAAGCCGAAGCCTGGACAGCCGCGGCTGCCTACGGAGCACTCATTCACGACCTCGGCAAAATTGCGGTCGACCTGCATGTCGAGCTCGAGGACGGAGCAACCTGGCACCCTTGGCACGGGCCAATTACCCAGCCCTACCGATTTCGCCATGTGAAGGGGCGTAACTATCACTTGCACGGCGCAGCCGCGGCATTGATCTACGCGCAGATTCTCACTCCAAACATCCTGGACTGGCTCAGCGGTTTTCCTGAAGCGTGGTCGCAGTTGATTTTTATCCTGTCGGGGCAGTACGAACACGCCGGTATTTTGGGTGAGATCGTGGTCAAGGCCGATCAAGCTTCAGTCGCGCAAGAGCTGGGAGGCAATCCTGCGCGCGCACTGGATGCTCCCAAGCAGTCGTTGCAACGGCAACTGGCTGATGGACTGCGTTACCTGGTACGCGAGACCTACAAGCTCAATCAGCCTGACGGGCCATCGGATGGCTGGTTGACTCAAGACGCCTTGTGGCTGGTCAGCAAACCTGTTTCAGACCAGCTTCGAGCCTATCTGCTGACTCAAGGCATTGAAGGCGTACCCACCTCAAACGCGCCGTTTTTCAACATGCTTCAGGACCAAGGGGTCATCCAGACCAACGCGCAAGACAAAGCCATCTGGAAGGCCACGATCGACAACAGCAAGGGTTGGCGCAACACCTTCACCTTGCTCAAGCTCTCACCGACGCTGATATGGAGCGATCCAGGTGACCGGCCACCGGTCTACTTCGGCACGCTGGAGGTTGAGACCGACACGTCGATCGAAGAGGTTGCGAGCAACGAAAGCAGCGTCAAACACAACCTGCCGGCTTTGGCACTCAGCAAGACAGAACCCAACCCGCCCGCCTCTGCAGTGCCGCTGCCCGATTTCTGCAGCCCTACTGCTGCGCCCCCTGACGATTTAGACGCTCTCATGGCACTGCTGGGAGGCGACGCACAAGCTCTACCGCCAACATCAGATCCTGTTACGTCTGAAGCAGAAAACGACTCTGTTGCTCGCGCTCCGGATGCACAAACGACTGAAGTCGCAGACGCGGCCGCCATCCAGAAGACTCAGCTTGGCCAGGCCTTTATTGATTGGCTCAAAGAGGGTGTGCATTCCAGAAAGCTGATCATCAATGATGCCAAGGCACTGGTGCATACCGTATCGGGCACGGCAATGCTGGTTACGCCGGGGATTTTCAAACGGTTTGTGCAGGAGTTCCCGGCTCTGGAGGCTCAGGCAAAAGCGCAGGAGCTGAATGCCTGGCAACTGGTTCAGCGCGGCTTTGAGAAGCTCAAGCTGCATCGCAAAACACAAAACAGTCTCAACATCTGGACGGTTAATGTCGTGGGTCCGCGCAGCAGTAAAAAGCTTCGCGGTTATCTGCTAAACAACCCTTCCCTACTGTTCAGTGAAATCCCTTTCGACAATGTGAGCCTCAGCCTTGTTAACGACTCTGCAGAGGGGGCTGCATGAATACGCCACAAGAGCTGACACAGGATTACCTTTTAACTCACGACCTGAGAGCTGCAACAGGGGTGATGTATTTATCGGCCACCCGGGCCTTGCTCCGACACTTCGGCCAAACGGTCACGGTTGACTCAATTGATAACCGCTCCGTACTGGCATGGCGTAAAAAGTTACTGGACCGAGGCCTGTCGAAACAGAGCTGGAACACCTACTCAAACCACCTGCGCACGGTCTGGGGCTTTGCTCTCGAGCAGGGAACCCTGACGTGCACCTCGACCAACCCATTCAGAAAAACTGCCGTCATTCCGCCAAGACGGCCCAGCAAAACGGTCGATCGCGAAGCCATACAACGCGCCCGTGAATGGCTCAAGTCTATGGTTGCCGAAGAACACAGCACCCATAAGCGCAGCCAAATTACGCCTGCCTGGTTCTGGCTCGCAGTTTTCGAGATGTTTTATTACACAGGCATCCGCCTGAATGCGCTGCTTAGCTTGCGCTATCAAGATATCGATTGGGCCAAAGGCTTGATCCGGGTGCAGGCAGACACCGAGAAAACTCACCGTGAGTTCTCCATACCGATCTGTCCTGGTCTTGCCCCCCACTTGAGGCGGCTGCTGGATTCAGCCAACAGCATCGGCATGAAACCCAAGGATCAACTGTTTAACGTTAACCGCTTTTCGATCCACTACCGCGCAGTGGTCATGAACACCGATCAAGTCGAGGGCATGTATCGCAAGTTGATCGCCAAGTTCGGGGTCCGCATGACTCCCCACCGGTTCAGACACACCATTGCTACAGACTTGATGCGTCACCCTGAGCGCAACATCCACATAACCAAGAGCCTGCTCAATCACTCCAATATCGCCACGACGCTGGGCTACATCGAAACTGATTACGAGTTGATGAGAGCTGTACTGCACGAGCGGAGCGTGTCGCAAGGTGCGATTACCTTTGAACGGCGTGTCGATGAGCAAATGCCGCCTGCTCCTGCTGTTATCTCCCCCCCTACGCCTGAGGCGCAGCCACCCGCTCTTTTGATAGAGCAAACGCCAGAGCTATCCGACGACAAAGACGTTGAATGCATTGTGGTCGAGACGTGTCAGTTGCAGCATCAACCGGCTACAGGCTCAAAGCTGCTGACACAGGTTGAACGCTTGCCGTCAGAGCGCTATTCGCTGGACCAGGCAATCCTTCCCGTCGGCACAGGGCTGAGCCACGAACTGTCGTGGGATGGCCCTGGGACCTGGTGGCAAGACCTGAACTTGCCACCACCCTCCAATAGAGACGATGGTTCAGAACCCTCAACCCTCTTCGCCCTCATGATCACGCGTGGCTGTATAAAAAATTATGATTGGGGCTAACGCGTACAAGGTTCATGTCAGTGGCTTATGGATGCGGAGCCTGTTTCAGATACGTTCAACTGACAGCAACACTATTGATATACGAACATTCCTACCTAGCAAGGAACGTCGTCCGACAGACACTTCGTATTTTGATCAAATGGCACCGCCAGTGGGCTACTGCAGATTGACATCACCCGGGCGCGAAACTACTGTTCGCCCTAAGACGGCTGCATGTCAGCAAGTGCATGGTGAACTTTTTGCCTTTCAGTCTGCGCGTCCCACCGAATTTCAGGCACAAAAAAGCCGGTAGACCCTGAGGTGCGTACCGGCTGTTTTGATGTTGCATATGGTGGGTCGTGTGGGATTCGAACCTACGACCAATTGGTTAAAAGCCAACTGCTCTACCAACTGAGCTAACGACCCGCTTCGTTGTGGTGCGTATAATACTGATTTTTAACGAGAATTCAACACCTTGTTAAAAATAAATGTGAAATAAATCAAAAGTAACGTGTTGGGTCCGAAACACCGGCCGCTTGAAAGCCTTCTGCACGCAGGCGGCAGCTGTCGCATTTGCCGCAGGCTTGGCCTTGGGCGTCGGCCTGGTAGCAGGACACGGTGAGTGAGTAATCCACGCCGAGCTTGATTCCCGCCTGGACGATCTGCGCCTTGCTCATGTTTTGCAGTGGCGCTTTGATGCGAAAGCCCTGCCCCTCAACACCGGCTTTGGTCGCCAGGTTGGCCATGGCTTCGAAGGCTTCTACGAACTCCGGACGGCAATCCGGGTAGCCGGAATAGTCCACGGCATTAACACCAATGAAGATATCCCGCGCTTGCAGCACTTCTGCCCAACCCAAGGCCAATGACAGGAATACGGTGTTACGAGCCGGCACGTAAGTTACCGGGATGCCTTCGCTGGGTGCTTCGGGTACATCAATGGAGCTGTCGGTCAGGGCTGAGCCGCCAATACCGTCCAGGTTCAAGCCAATGACTTTGTGCTCAACCGCGCCCAGGTCGCGAGCAACACGTGCTGCAGCGTCGAGCTCGGCGCGATGGCGCTGGCCGTAATCAAAGCTCATGGTGTAGCAGCGATAACCTTCAGCGCGAGCCATGGCCACCACGGTGGCCGAATCGAGGCCGCCGGACAGCAAAATTACGGCTCTTTTTTCAGTGACAGCAGTGTGTTCAGTCATTTCAGCGCCCCGGCTCGTCATTCCAAAGATATTTGTGCAGTTGCATTTGCAAACGTACTGGCAAGTTGTCCGCGACAATCCAGTCGGCCAGGTCACGGGCCGCCAGATCGTGATGGCTCGGCGAAAACAGCACTTCACCGGCGCGTCGCTCCAAGCCGTATTCAATCAGCTTGGACACTGCCCAGTCGTAGTCCTCGCGCGAGCAGATCACGAACTTGACCTGGTCATGCGGCGTCAACAACGCAATGTTTTCGTAGAGGTTGCGATGGGACTCTTTGGAGCCAGGTGTTTTCAGATCGAGCACACGACTGACGCGTGGGTCGACAGCCGAAATATCCAGCGCACCACTGGTCTCGATAGAGACGTCGTAACCCGCGTCGCAAAGCTGTTTAAGCAATGGAATGGCATTAGGCTGCGCCAAGGGCTCGCCACCCGTCACGCACACGTAGCGCGGACGAAAATCGGCCACTTGCTCAAGAATGCTGTCGAGGGAGCGCACAGTGCCGCCACTGAAGGCGTAGGCACTGTCGCAATACTGGCAGCGCAATGGGCAGCCCGTTAGACGTACAAAAACGGTGGGCAGGCCAGCCGTTCGCGTTTCACCCTGCAAAGAGTAAAAAACTTCGGTAATTCTCAATGTGTCTTGCATATCCGCCACGGGCGTAACAGCTAAACAGGCTGTCCGCCTCCGTCAGGCACTCTAAAGAATCTGCACTCGCAGGACTCAGAAGAGCGTATTTCATAAAAGGGCGTGGATTCTAACGAAAAAACCCGCGACAAGCGCGGGTTTCTCGATGAAAGCTTCGTATGGCTTACATACGCTGCAAATCGCGCTGGGCCAACTGTGCCGCCGAGGTGCCAGGATACTGTGCAACAACCTGTTGCAAGATGCCTTTTACTTTGTCGGTATGGCCCAGACGGCGCTCTACGTCAGCCAGCTTGTAGAGCGAATCCGGCACTTTGGCGTGCTTGGGATATAGCTGGCTCACTTTGGCGAAGGCCTGACCAGCACCTTGCAGGTCGCCTTTGGCCAAGCTCACTTCACCCAACCAGTACTGGGCATTGCCCGCGTACTGGCTGTTTGGGTATTTGCGCAGAAAGGCCGCAAAGGCTTGACTGGCTTTGTCGAAATCCTTGGCTTTGATCAAGTCGAAAGCAGCATCGTAGTAGAGCTTTTCTTTCGCTGGATCACCCGGTTCCGAGCTAGCAGCAGCCTGAGGTGCAGGCGCTGCAGTATTACCGGCGGCAGCAGCACCACCGGCAGCAGAATTATCAGGTGCGGCAGCTACAGGAGCGCCCGTACCAATACGCCGATCAAGTTCCTGGTATCGCTCCAGGCTTTCTTGCTTCATGCGTGAGATATCATTTTGCAAAACTTCGATCACACCCTGTTGGCGTGAGATCTGATCCTGCATTTGTTGCAGTTGGTTGAACAGCTCGCCCTGTGCCGAGACAGGGGTCGAAACCCCTCCCCCGGCATAGGCGCCGCTCGCACCATAACCCGGTGACGGATAACTCCCCCCGCTATTGCCAGAGTTGTCATCGACCACAGGAACCGCAGCCCATGCCGCTAGCGGCATGAGGCTGAGAGTCAGAATAGTTACAGCACGGCGGCACGTTCGCATGACGAATTACTTACGCAGTTCGACGCGACGGTTCTGAGCCCACGACTGTTCGTCGTTGCCAGTAGCAACTGGACGCTCTTTACCGTAGGACACCAGCTCCAGTTGTGCTGGAGAAACACCTTGCAGTACCAGGTAGCGTTGAACGGCTTTCGCACGACGCTCGCCCAGTGCCATGTTGTACTCACGAGTACCACGGGCGTCAGTGTTACCTTCCAGAACGACGCGAGCGCCGCTAGCTTTCAGGTCTTTAGCGTGAACGTCCAGAGCGCGCATTGCTTCTGGTTTCAGGTCCGAAGAATCATATTCGAAGTAGAAAACAGTAATGGCACGCAGAGCAGCTTCTTCGCTCAGGGAGCCATCAACAGCGCCTGTGTTTGCGCCGTAACCAGCGTTTGGATCAACAGCAGCGCCTTCACCGGCATTGTCGCCGCCTTTGGACGAGCAACCTACAGCTACAGCCATGGCCAGTGCCAGCGCAGCGAATTTACCAAACTTCAGCATTTCCATCGTAAAACTCCTAATGAACCCCAAGTGTTATTTGCAACTTGAATCTATCACCACGTCAGTTCAGGTAAGGGGACCAGGAAGGTTCTCTGACTTCGCCTTGAGCGGTAGGAAGAGGGAGCCTTACGCGTCCATTGATGGACACGAGCATCAAGACTCCCCGGCCCTGCTGGCGGGTGGCGTAGATTACCATGGTGCCGTTGGGCGCAACAGTAGCTGACTCATCAAGGTTAGTGTCTGTGAGGATTTTTACACTTCCTCTTTCCAAATCTTGAGCCGCAACACGGAAATTGGTAAATCCGTCCTGACGGTGAATCATGACCAAGGTCTTTTCATCCGCCGACAGCTTAGGGTTGGCGTTGTAGTTACCGATAAAGGTCACACGCTGCGCTGCACCGCTGCCAATCGTGGTTTTGTAGACTTGTGGCTTGCCGCCACGGTCAGATGTGAAGTAGATGGTTGAACCATCCTTGCCCCAGAACGGCTCGGTATTGATGCCAGGACCGTTGGTCACGCGGGTGATCTGGCGCGAGGCCATGTTCATCACGTAGATGTCCGGGTTGCCGTCTTTAGACAGTACAAACGCCAGCTTCGAACCATCTGGCGACCAGGCTGGTGCACCGTTCAGGCCTTCAAAGTTGGTGACCTGCTCACGATGGCCGGTATCGATGTTCTGAACGAAGATGCGCGGACGCTTCTGCTCGAACGATACATAAGCGATGCGCTTGCCATCCGGTGCAAAGCGTGGCGACAGGATCGGCTCGCGCGATTGCAGCAGGGTCACCGCACGCGCGCCATCGTAGTCGGAGCGCTGCAGGGTGTAGCGGGTGTTGTTGACACTGGCACGCTCGGCCGTCACGTAGAGCAGACGGGTCGAAAATGCACCTCTGATGCCGGTCAGTTTTTCAAACGACTGGTCAGAAATATAGTGCGCCATATCGCGCAGTTGCTCAGTGGTGCCCGACACGCTGCCTGTCAACACCGGCTGCTCGGTCGACACGTTGAACAAGGCATATTGCACCTGCAGGCGACCGCCCGCTGGCACGATATTGCCGACCATCACGTACTGTGCGCCCAGCGCCTTCCAGTCACGGAAGATGACTTCGCTGGCCTGGGTCGGCTGGCTGATCATGTTCTGCTTTGGAATCGGTGAGTAGTAACCCGAGTTACGCAGGTCGTTACCCACAATTTCAGCGATGTCGTCAGGCAAGACGGTACCGCCCTGCCAGCCGAACGGCACGACTGCAATAGGTGTTGCCCGGTCGCTACCGCTGGTAACCAGGATGTTCTTTTCTTCAGCTACAGCCATTCCTGCCATGCAGCAGACGATGACGAGCAGTCCTCGAAAAAATTTAATCACAAGGCTAGATCCTCAGGTGTGAATGTCATCTTGAATGATCGGTAAGGATTAAAATCGCTAGGCTTCAAGCCTTGCATTTCCGTTAAACGGCCAATGTTTTTGACCGCTGCCACAGCCGAACTGTCAAACGGACCATCACCACTGGACTTGGCAACTGTCACTGACGTTACCGTGCCATCTGGCAACATGCCAATTTGCAGCACAACCTTCATGTTCTTACGGGCCGAAGGTGGACGCGCCCAACCTTCTGCAGCGCGAGAGCGAATCAGGTCATCAAAGTTACCGGCGACCTCATCACCCTGCTCGTCTGCCAACGCTTGCTGGCGTTGCGGCGTATCAGAAAGCAAATCCGCCAAGGCCTGGGCCTTTTTCTCTTCGGCAGATTTACGCGCTGCTTCTACAGCCTTTTTCTTGGCCGCTTCAGCAGTGGCTTTCTTCTTGGCATCTTCAGCAGCTTTCTTCTTCGCGTCGTCTGCGGCGGCCTTTTTCTTGGCGTCCTCAGCCGCTTTTTTCTTGGCATCCTCAGCGGCTTTCTTCTTAGCGTCTTCAGCGGCCTGTTTCTTGGCCTCTTCTTCCGCGGCTTTTTTAGCCTCGTCGTCTGCTTTCTTTTTAGCGATATCAGCCAGCTTTTTCTCTTCAGCCTTTTTAGCGTCCGTGGCCTTTTTGGCATCGTCGGCTTTCTTCGCGTCATCGGCCTTTTTGGCTTCGTCGGCTTTTTTAGCCTCGTCCGCCTTCTTGGCCTCATCCGCTTTTTTGGCTTCGTCAGCTTTCTTCGCTTCAGCTGCCTTCTCGGCAACCTCTTGTTTCTTTTGTTCCGCGGCTTTTACAGCTTCCTGCTCAACCTTCTTTTGTTCCATCTGCTCGACTTCAGTCTGACGCGCAGCCGATTTCTTCGCTTCACCCGCAATCTTCTGATTGGTTTGAGTCGTCGCCTGACTTTTTGACTTCAGTTGATACAAAGTAGCTTGAACAATGGGTTTTGCGGGCGGCAATTCTGGCGTCATGGCAAAGCTGGCGAACAGCATGCCGAAAATCAGGACGTGCAGCCCTACAGCCCAGACGGTAGGCCAAAAATAATTTTCAGAGGCGGACGGCTCCCGCTGGTCGCGCATCAGGGAGCCTCGGTAATCAAGCCAACGTTACCGACCCCAGCTTTTTGCAGGCCACCCATGGCACCCATTACAGCGCCGTAATCCACGGTTTTGTCACCGCGAATAAAGACCTGGGTCTGCTTGCCACCCTCGTTGCCCGCGCGAATGATCTTGGTCACCGCGTCAGTCATCTGAGGCAAGGTCATCGCCTTGTCCATTTGTTTATCGGTGTCAACTTCACTGCCAAGGTTCCAGTAATAGGTCTTGTCAGCCTTGATCGAAATTGTCAGAACCTGAGTGTTGTTGTCTTGCGGCAAGGCCTCGCTGGAGACCTTGGGCAAATCAACTTTCACACCCTGGTTGAGCATCGGTGCAGTCACCATGAAAATCACCAGCAGCACCAGCATCACGTCGATGTATGGCACTACGTTCATTTCGGCAACCGGCTTGCGCTTCTTGCGAGCTCGAGCGATTAAAGCCATTGGGAATTACCTGCTTATTCTTCGCTGGTGTGCACTTTACGGTGCAGGATCGCCTGGAATTCATCGGCGAAGGTGTAGTAGCGGCCAATCAGCGTTTCGCTACGTGCAGCAAAGCGGTTGTAAGCAATAACGGCCGGGATGGCAGCAAACAGACCAATCGCGGTTGCCACCAATGCTTCAGCAATACCCGGAGCAACGGTTGCCAGGGTGGCTTGCTGAGCAGTCGCCAGACCACGGAAGGAGTTCATGATGCCCCACACGGTACCGAACAGACCGATGTACGGGCTGACCGAACCAACGGTTGCCAGGAACGGCAGGCTTTGCTCCAGTTTTTCTTCTTCGCGCGAAATCGCTACACGCATGGCACGCGCAACGCCTTCCATGACCGCTTCCGGGTCAACGCCCGGCTGTTGACGCAGACGCGAGAACTCTTTGAAACCGGCGCGGAAGATTTGTTCAACGCCAGAATCAGGGTCCGGGTTGCTGCCCGCCTGACGATACAGTTTTGACAAATCGATGCCCGACCAGAAACGCTCCTCAAAGCTGTCCAGGGCACGTCGACCGGCACGCAGCATGGTGCTGCGCTGAAAAATCATAATCCACGAGGTAACCGATGCAGCCAGCAAGGTCAACATTACCAACTGCACTACAATGCTGGCATTGCTGACCAAACTCCACATGGAGGAATGGTCGACGACGTTAGCTTCCACGCTTTATCTCCTGCTCTAAATGTTTACCCGCGCCGCTTACGTCGGCAAAGGCCGTACGTAAAGCTTCGGGAATGGCCCGGGGTTTAAAACTATCGGCGCGCACACAGGCCACCAAAAATTGCCCTTCACAAAGCAAGGTTGTATCCGCAGCCCGCCAAACCTGCTGCTTGAAACGCAGGCTGGCACGGTTGAGTTCTGTTACTTGAGCGCTGATCAACAGTTCGTCGTCCAGTCGCGCCGGTGCGTGGTAACGCGCCTCGCTGGAATGCACGACAAATAACAGGTTCTCGCCTGCCAGCGCGGATTGGGCAAAGCCCAGCTCCCGCAGCCTTTCGGTTCGAGCCCGCTCCATAAACTTAAGATAATTTACGTAATACACGACGCCACCCGCATCGGTGTCTTCGTAATAAACGCGACAGCGATGTGCGAACGGCTCAAGCCTGTTTTGCGCGCGCATACTCTAGTGCTTACTCCTCAGGTTGCCAATCCGCCAAACCACTGTTTTTTACGCTTCTTAGACTTTAATACCCAAGTTTTTTAGCGCCAGCCCTTGAGACAGCAAAAAGCGCAAAAAAATCAGCTGCGGATCGCTTAATTAATCATCCACAGCGTTCAAAAAACCATCCACGGCGGGGGTTTCGCCCAGTCGTGACGGAATGTTCAGACCAAAGTGTAAATAAGCATGTCGCGTCACCACTCGACCCCGAGGCGTACGCATGATGTAGCCCTGCTGAATCAGGTACGGCTCCAGCACATCCTCAATGGTGTGACGCTCTTCGCTGATGGCGGCGGCAAGGTTATCGATACCCACCGGCCCACCATCGAACTTCTCGATCATGGTCAGCAGCAAACGCCGGTCCTGATGATCGAAACCATGTTCATCCACGTCCAACAGATTGAGCGCCAGGTCTGCTACCGCCTTGGTGATGTGCCCCTTGGCGCGCACTTCGGCAAAATCACGCACCCGGCGCAGCAGACGATTGGCAATACGCGGCGTACCTCGCGCCCGACGAGCGATTTCATAGGCGCCTTCCGGATCAAGCGGTAAACCAAAAATGCTGGCCGAACGGCTGACGATCGTTGCCAGGTCATCCGTACTATAAAACTCAAGACGCTGAACAATCCCGAAACGATCGCGCAATGGGTTGGTCAGCATCCCGGCACGGGTCGTCGCGCCCACCAGGGTAAAGGGCGGCAAATCCAGTTTGATCGAGCGCGCAGCCGGCCCCTCACCGATCATGATGTCGAGCTGGAAGTCTTCCATGGCCGGGTACAAGACCTCTTCCACAATCGGCGACAGTCGATGAATTTCATCGATAAACAGCACGTCATGGGGCTCAAGATTGGTCAGCAACGCAGCCAGATCACCGGGCCGTTCAAGCACAGGGCCCGACGTGCTCTTGATCGACACGCCCATTTCCTGGGCAATGATGTTGGCCAGCGTGGTTTTGCCCAAACCGGGCGGGCCAAAGATCAGCGTATGGTCCAGCGATTCTGCGCGTCCGCGAGCCGCTTGAATAAACAGCTCCATCTGCTCACGCACAGCCGGCTGACCAATGTAATCCCCCAGGCTCAAAGGGCGGATCGCACGATCCTGCACGTCTTCCCGGTCGCGCCCACTCGAGGCGGTTATCAAACGATCAGCTTCAATCACTTAAATCATTCCCTTAAGGGCACGGCGAATCATGTCTTCACTGCTCAACGTTTTGTCTTTGATGGCCGACACTGCCTTGCTCGCCTCCTGAGGCTTATACCCCAGCGAGATCAAGGCGCTGACCGCATCGCTCTCGGCACTGGCCACCGGTACTGGTGCATCCGGCTGATTAGGTACCAACGCAAACATGCTCGGCACCTGCTCCCAGGCCTTGAAACGGTCCTTGAGTTCAACCAGTAACCGTTCGGCTGTTTTTTTGCCGACTCCCGGCACCTTGGTCAAGGCCGAGGTGTCCTGAGCCTGCACGCAACGCACCAACTCATCAACCTCCAAACTGGACATCAAGGCCAGCGCGAGTTTGGGACCGACGCCATTCAGGCGGATCAGCTCACGAAAGAAGTCACGCTCACGCTTACCACTGAAACCATAGAGCAACTGCGCGTCTTCGCGAACCACCAAGTGCGTGTGCAGGGTCAGCGGCTCACCAATAGAAGGCAAACGATACAGCGTGGTCATGGGTACTTCGACCTCATAGCCCAAGCCGTTTACATCGAGAATCAAGTGCGGCGGCTGTTTTTCAGCCAGAGTGCCACGCAAGCGTCCAATCACGTTCAGATCCTTTTCTCTGGCCAGATCAATGGCTGACAAGTAGAACAACAGAGCCGCATCATTGCAGGTGCAGCCCTGTTAGCAAGTTTAATCAGGCTACAAGCCCCTTTTCAGAGGCGCAAACGCCCGCCACGGCGGCGCGCCGCCCCCAAACCATGAGGCAACAGGCTGGAACGGGTGTGCGCATGGCACAAAGCTATCGCCAGCGCATCAGAGGCATCGACCTGCGGCTTGGTGGTGAGCTTGAGCAAGTGCATGACCATCATCATCACCTGCTCTTTATTCGCTCCGCCCGTCCCCGCCACGGCCTGCTTAATTTGTGTTGCAGAATATTCGGCAATTTCCAGGCTCTCTTCGGCGCCCGCGACAATTGCAGCACCTCTGGCCTGCCCCAGCTTCAAGGCTGAGTCGGCATTGCGAGCCATAAAGACTTTTTCAATGCCCATGGTGACCGGGCCGTAGGTCTGAATAACCTCACGCACCCCGCGATAGACGATCTGCAAACGCTCATGCAGTTCGCCGCCGCCCGTGCGAATACACCCCGAGGCCACGTAGACACAGCCACGCCCAGTGTCTTGCACTACGCCATAGCCGGTGATTCGCGAACCCGGGTCAATACCAAGAATAAGAGTCATAACGCCTGCAGCTTATGAAGTGACGCCCACCGGCACATACCCGGACAGCTTAAAGGCAGAAGCCGGAGGTGCACAGCGCCGCGATCATCGCGGCGTTGCACCTCCGGCCTCTGTTAGACGGGTTCAGGTCAGGCGAGCTGTTCCAGCACCGCATCCGGGATTTCAGCGTTGGAGTAGACGTTTTGCACGTCATCCAGGTCTTCGAGCATGTCGATCAGCTTGAGCACTTTTTCAGCACCTTCCAGATCCAGCTCGGCACTGGTGGTAGGCAGCATCACGATTTCTGCATCAGCCGGGGCAAAACCCGCCGCTTCCAAGGCGTTACGAACCGCGTAAAAGCTCGAAAACGAGGTGAAGACATCGATGGAGCCATCGCTGTTGGTCACCACGTCATCGGCATCGGCCTCCATCGCAGCTTCTATCAAGGCATCTTCATCAACGCCCGCCGCAAAGGAAATCTGCCCCTTGCGCTCAAACAGATAGGCTACCGAGCCATCCGTGCCCAAGTTGCCACCGCACTTGCTGAACGCATGACGCACCGCTGCCGCGGTACGGTTACGGTTGTCGGTCATGCATTCGACCATCACCGCCACGCCACCCGGGCCGTAGCCTTCGTAGCTCAGCTCGACCATATCGTCGGTGTCAGCTGCGCCAGCCCCCCGCGCAATAGCCCGATCAATGATGTCGCGGCTCATGTTCGCGCCCAGCGCCTTGTCCAATGCCAGACGCAAACGCGGGTTCGAACCTGGCTCGCCACCGCCCTGACGGGCAGCAACGGTCAGCTCACGAATCCACTTGGTGAAAATCTTGCCTTTTTTGGCATCCTGACGCTCTTTGCGGTGCTTGATGTTCGCCCACTTAGAATGACCTGCCATAACCCACTCCGAATCCTTGATGAAACCTTGCCGGCCTCAGCACATGCCGTGACCCCGCAATAAAAATGCTCGACCCAATGACAAAGGCGCATCCGAAGATGCGCCTTTGAAGGTCAGACTTACTCCGCCTTAGGCTGTTCGCGCAAACGAATGTGCAGCTCGCGCAACGCTTTGGCATCTACCAGACCTGGCGCCTGAGTCATGACACAGGCAGCGCTCTGGGTTTTCGGGAAGGCAATCACTTCACGAATCGACTGAGCACCAGTCATCAGCATCACCAGACGGTCAAGACCGAATGCCAAGCCACCGTGCGGCGGTGCGCCGTACTTCAGGGCGTCGAGCAGGAAGCCGAACTTCTCTTCTTGCTCTGCTTCATCAATGCCCAACAGCCGGAACACCGCTTGCTGCATCTCTTTGCGATGGATACGGATCGAACCGCCACCCAACTCAGTACCGTTCAGCACCATGTCGTATGCGCGGGACAAAGCGGTAGCCGGGTTGGCTTCCAGCTCTTCTGGCGAGCATTTTGGTGCGGTGAACGGGTGGTGCAAGGCGCTGAAGCTGCCATCGTCGTTCTCTTCGAACATCGGGAAGTCGACAACCCACATTGGCGCCCACTCGCAGGTCAGCAGGTTCAGGTCGTTACCGACCTTGATCCGCAGTGCGCCCAGTGCTTCGCTGACGATCTTGGCCTTGTCGGCGCCGAAGAACACAATGTCGCCATCGACTGCGCCAACGCGATCCAGGATCACATTGAGGTTGGCTTCAGGGATGTTTTTGACGATCGGCGATTGCAGACCTTCAACACCTTTGGCGCGCTCGTTGACCTTGATGTACGCCAGGCCTTTGGCACCGTAGATGCCAACGAACTTGGTGTAGTCGTCGATTTGCTTGCGCGGCATGCTCGCAGCACCCGGCACACGCAGGGCGGCAATACGGCATTTAGGGTCGTTGGCCGGGCCGCTGAACACCTTGAAGTCCACTTCTTTGAGCTGGTCGGCAACGTCAACCAGTTCCAGCGGGTTACGCAGGTCCGGTTTGTCGGAACCGTAGCGACGCATGGCCTCTTCGAAGGTCATGTGCGGGAACTCACCGAACTCCAGATCCAGCACTTCCTTGAACAGGTTGCGGATCATGCCTTCGGTCAGGCCCATGATGTCTTTTTCGTCGAGGAAGCTGGTCTCGATGTCGATCTGAGTGAACTCAGGCTGACGGTCGGCACGCAGGTCTTCGTCACGGAAGCACTTGGCGATCTGATAGTAACGGTCGAAACCGGCCACCATCAGCAACTGTTTGAACAGTTGCGGCGACTGCGGCAAGGCGAAGAAAGAACCGGCGTGGGTACGGCTTGGCACCAGGTAGTCACGCGCACCTTCAGGGGTGGCACGGGTCAGGATCGGTGTTTCAACGTCCAGGAAGCCGTTTTCGTCCAGATAGCGACGAATGCTGGTGGTCATGCGCGAACGCAGGCGCAGCTTTTCGAGCATCTCCGGGCGACGCAGGTCGATAAAGCGGTAACGCAGGCGGGTTTCTTCGCCAACGTCAGAGAATTCGTTCAATGGGAACGGCGGAGTCTCAGCTTCGTTCAGGACTTCCAGCTCGTAACCCAGTACTTCAATCATGCCCGAGGCCATGTTGGCGTTCACGGCACCGGCCGGACGCAGGCGAACCTTGCCGGTCACCTTGACAACGTACTCGCTGCGCACGCGGTCGGCAGCAGCGAAGGTCTCAGCACGATCCGGATCGAACACAACCTGCGCCAGACCATCACGATCACGGATATCGAGGAAAATCACCCCACCGTGGTCACGGCGACGATGAACCCATCCGCAAAGGGTAATTTCCTGGCCTTCCAGGCTTTCGTTCAGTTGGCCGCAATAATGGCTGCGCATCATGGTAGTGGTTTCACTTCTCGTAATTCGTCATTCGGTGGAGGTCTTGCGCACCATCGGTGCTGGTGTGACTGCAAGATCCCGCTTGTGTTCAGAGGGCTTTCGCTCAACCTCAGTCGGACTTGTCGCCGCCTGCCAGATTCTTTTTCGCGCCCGTCTTGAAGTCTGTTTCATACCAGCCTGTTCCGCTTAGGCGAAAGCCAGGCATGGACAGCAGTTTCTTTAGCTCAGGCGCCTGGCAGGCAGGACAATCAACCAGTGGCGAGTCACTGATCTTTTGGATGGCTTCCAGCTGATGACCACAGGAAGCACATTGGTAATCGTACATGGGCATTGGCGTGTCTCGACAATCCGTTAGCGGCAACCCGTCAGGGGCCACACAGCAAAGCGCGAGATTATATCTGGTAAATCGAGCCAATGCAGCCGCATGAGCAGCCTTAACACCTCAAAGAAAGCCTGAATATTGAAAGATTGCAAGCCACTGAACACTTAATGACGCCCAACACCGCACATCACCCTACCCATATCTGTTCTGGCAGCACTCCCCGGGCAGAGCGACCACCCTTCATCAGGTGCATCACACAAACCACTCGAATCAGGCCGCTGAAATTCTTCACACCACCGTGACGCAAATGAATCTCTCTATCGATATACGACAGCAATGCATTGATTGAGCAATGGTTACACTGAGAAATATCTGACAGCACTTCCCAGTAAATCTCTTCTAGTCGCAAGCAGGTCGCAAAACCATTTAACCTGACAGACTTAGACAGTGGCTGAGCCGACCCCATACCGAAGTCCAGAATCACCGGATCAATTCTAGCCCTCTGCAATAAGCGCCCCCCACCACCTGCTTGTCGTATTAAACGCCCCATATATATAAACCTCCATCACAACGCCTGAGAAATAATTATTAGTGATTCACCATAAGCACACCCTCATAAAACATTATGCAAAACTTCCTATCCAGCAGACTTAACCCGCATCTCTGTAGGAGCACTCTCGGCAACCACCCTGAATCAGCCCCCCTTGCTGAACGCCGTTCAAATCAAGCCTCTACGCCGCAGCCCCCAGTCAAGCGAACACACACAGACCCCTCGCAATCTTGCATACCCACACATTCAGACACTTTGACTTCACAACAAAAAAGGACAGCACAACGACGATACATGCCAACTATCACTTCTACTCATCGATAGTTAAAAACCGCAACCAGACCCCCTTCGCAATCCTTTATAGGAACTTAACCTACTCATTAATAACAACCCATTAACAACGCACACCCTTATTACAGATAACCTACACGTCATAAGCCACGTTCAATACTTTATCGATCCTTAAAAAAAACGACCAACGGTCATTGGCTCTCGGATATTTGCCTCCAATTTTAAGTTGGACGCGTTCCAACACGACACAACGAAATGGACTACAGCGCTCTAGAACAAGGCCTTCGCCATAAGTACGCATTTTTCGGGCCTTCTCGCTCAAACAGTGCGCTCGACATCTCAATACGCTTAATTTGAGAAGGCCCAAGCTTTGCTGTTAAATAGGCAGCGTGTCGCCTTCGCCAAGCCTCTGGCGACGGTGCATAGGCTGATATCACGTGCGTGTCCAGCGCCTCCATTTTTTTCAGAAGCGAACCGCGCGCTATCAGCTCTTCCTTGCGATCCGTCTTAACGTGAGTTAATTGAAATGTTGAAAATCGTTCACCTACTAACGGGCGCAGCTGCTTTGCTGCTGTCCTTCATTCCCAGCCTGCAATCCGATGCTGTCCCTTACCTCCAACACGCTGATGCTCTTTACCTGGCTTTTCTTGGCCTGCTTAACCTGGCACTGGCGCCAGTCATTCCATACTGGAATAAAGGCCCACGCCATCAACTGCAAAACCTGGTCAGCGCCTTGCTGGTGCTCTCTGTTGTCCTGCAAACCCTCACCCTGTTCGGCCTGCTGCTGCCGATCGGCGACCAACCAGCGATCTTGATCAGCCTGGTACCTGCCGTGATTGCTGTAGCCCTGCACTTGATCGTGAGCTTCTACAAATCGTCACCTTCGTCCACTGCACAAACCTACGACATGACCAACCGCGATACTGGCACTGTAAAGTGGTTCAACACCTCCAAGGGTTTCGGTTTTATTTCCCGAGATTCCGGCGATGACATTTTTGTCCACTTCCGCGCCATCCGTGGCGAAGGCCACCGTGTATTGGTGGAAGGGCAACGTGTTGAGTTCTCGGTGATGAACCGTGACAAAGGCCTGCAAGCTGAAGATGTGATCGCAGCGTTACCGCGCCGCTGATTTCAGCCTGAAAAAAAAACCGCGAGCAGCCTGGCTGCTTCGCGGTTTTTTTATGCCTGCTGAACACTCAGTAGTGCGGTGGCGGCGCCTCATCCTCAAACGCCTCGAATTGCCCGCCCATTTCTTCCTGGCGCTTGAGCAAGGCGGCTATCTGCAGTTGCAGTCGATCAACTGCGTTCTGCTGCGACACCAGCACATCATTCAATGCCTGAATGGTGTCGTCCTGAAACGCCAGACGGCTCTCCAGATCCATCACTCGCTCTTCAAGGCTCACTGCTTACCCTCCACAAACGTGAAATCAGCGTCCAGGACCGTTTTAAGCTTGTCCCGGATCACTTGCACATCAGCCTCACTGTAAGGTTTGGCAGGGTGCTTGCCCCATACCGGGCCTGGCCAGGCCGCATCCGACGCGTACCGGGCAATCACATGCATGTGTAACTGGCTGACCACGTTACCCAATGTGGCCACGTTCATTTTGTCAGCGGTGAAAAGCTCTTTAAGCACGCCAGCCAGCGCAGTGGTTTCAGCCCACATCAATTGCTGATCAACGTCATCCAATTGAAACAGCTCACTGATACCCTCGCGGCGCGGCACCAAAATGAACCAGGGGTAATTCGAGTCATTGGAAAGCAACAAGCGGCACAAAGGGAAATCCCCAATCAGCCAGGTATCCTCTTGAAGGCGTGTATCCAAAATGAACACGGGGTGCTCTCCTGTTTAACAAATAAATTAAGCTCCACTCAAGGCCGGGCCAGACCCGCCTGCCCTGCGAGCGTCAGATGTGCAGGATACCCTTGATTGCCTTCAGCATCACACCGCCCTCGTCCCGGGACGCAAGCTGATGGCCGACGGGCGCTGTCCCTGGCCCAAGCATTCTCCAGACTCTCACGCACCAAAACGGCACAGACCGAGTGGTTTTAGTGCACCTAAACGTCACCTGCTACCCACACCGGGGTGAAGCGGTAACATTTTGCACATCTTTGGGGCTGCAACGCCGCCTCCGGGTGCATGCAACGCGCCCTTCAAAGCAGGCCAGCGCTAACCTCAACCTCGCTAAACCGGGCCTGTCAGCCCGACAAAAGCCAGATAATTTTTTTTCATGCTCAAAACCTGACTTGAGCATGCTTGTTGCATATACACAGTACAGGTCGACAGAGGCGCGGCAGGGGAGCTGCGACTCGACGATAAATAACAAAAAGTTGAGCCGTCAAAAAGGGGAGCTTGAATAAGGGGTCAGCAGACTATTTGGCTGTCCCGTTCAGAAAAACAGCTTGAGCAACCTGCGAGGCACGACACATAGCTGCCAAAGAGCGACATGTAGAGTGTATTTCGTGACTTAGCTGTAAAGAAGCTGAAAGCTTTTGAAGGCAACTATAGCCAATAGGGTCGGCGTGATATAAGTTTGCGCCGACACAAAAAGAAAGAGCCGCCCAGATAATAATTCAGGTGGGACGGCAGTACTCTTCCTAAAACCAAAGGAGCAAATCACGATGCGCGTGATGAAGTGGAGCATGATCGCCCTGGCTGTTTCAGCCGGAACTACACAGTTCGCAATGGCTTCGTCCCAGGACGATTCCAAAGGTTTTATTGAAGACAGCACGCTGACTTCCAAAACTCGCATGTTGTACATGAACCGTGACTTCAAAAATGGCGCTGGCAACATTGCCAAACCAGGTGGCGGCTACAAAAGCGGTTACCGTGAAGATTGGGGCCTGAGCGAACTGCTCAACTACTCTTCGGGCTTCACCCAAGGCACCATCGGTGTCGGTGTTGATGCATTCGCCATGGGCACCCTGCGCCTGGACGGCGGTGCTGGTCGTCAAGGCAACGGCCTGTTCGCTTCCAAGAGCGACGGTTCGCCAGAAGACACTCAATCCAAGGCTGGCGGCGCTATCAAATTCCGCCTGTCCGACACCGTCCTGAAGTACGGCAACCAGTTCGTTGCAAGCCCGGTTTTCTCTACCGATGACAGCCGTTTGCTGCCAGAAGTGGCGACCGGTACTTTGATTACTTCCCACGAAATCAAAGGCCTGGAACTGAGCGCAGGTCGCTTCACCGCCATCAGCTCGCAGACCGGCATGTACCATGACAGCCTGCACCTGCCAGCGGCCAACATCGCCGGCGCGACCTATCAGTTCACCGACAACTTCGTCGGCGGCCTGGCAGCGTCGGACGTTGATGACTACTTCAAGAAGCAGTACATCAACCTGAACTACACCTTCCCGATCGATGATTCTCAAGCCCTGAACTTCGACTTCAACGGCTACAGAACCTCGAGCCAAGGCCAGGAACTGGCAGGCAACGTTGACAACAAAATCTGGAGCTTGGCAGCGGCCTACAGCATCGGCGCTCACAAGTTCACCCTGGCTCACCAGCGCTCTACCGGTGACAGCGGTTACTACTACGGCGTAGACGGCGGCGGCACCATTTTCCTCGCCAACTCCGTGCAATACTCCGACTTTAACGGCAGAGACGAGCGTTCATGGCAGGCTCGCTACGACCTGAACATGGCCACCTATGGCGTGCCAGGCCTGAGCTTCATGGCTCGCTACGTTAAAGGCGACAACATCAACACCGACACGGGCGAAGGTAAAGAACACGAGTTCAACTTCGAAAGCAAATACGTGATGCAAGAAGGCCCGGCCAAAGACCTGTCCTTCCGCCTGCGTAGCGCTGTTTACCGCAACAACGGTAACTACCACGCAGACAGCGGCAACACTGACAACAACGATGTTCGTATCATCGTTGAATACCCACTGAACATCTTGTAATAACCGCCTTCGGGCAGTCATTACCCGCATTGTTCAGTAAAACCCCGCACCTGTTCAGGTGCGGGGTTTTTATTGCCTGCGGATTACGCTTATATATAGGAAGCTAACTAACAAGCATAAATGCAAGCAATTATCACTCACTAAAAGCTGACTTCCGAGTCCATCTTCAGATATGTCTTACACATCCCAGAAACAATTAAAGGGACCGAAGTCCCCTTAATTATTTTTGTGCCTATTAAATAGCTGACTATCGAATTAACAATTAGCCCGCAGACACTTCCTGCACAACGCGAACGACACGTTGCGGAAACGGAATATCAACACCCTGCGCTTTTAAACGGTCGCGGGCATGTTCGTTAAACATGAACAAGACATCCCAGTAGTTGGGCGTATCGACCCATACACGCAGCGACATGGTGATTGCACTGTCGCCCAAAGCGGTCACAACCACGGCTGGCGCAGGCTCTTTCAGCACCCTAGGGTCATCAGCCAGGGCCAGCAAGACCTCACGCACCTTCTGCAAATCTGCCTCGTAATCGACACCCACATCAAACACTACCTTACGCGTCGGCTGGCGGTTGTAGTTGGTGATGATGCCGTTGGACAGGTTGCCGTTGGGCACGATAACGGTTTTGTTGTCACTGGTGCGCAGCACTGTGTGGAAGATTTGAATGCTGTCGACGGTCCCGCTCACGCTTTGCGCTTCGATCCAGTCACCGATCTTGAACGGGCGGAACAGCAAAATCAGTACCCCGCCTGCAAAGTTGGCGAGACTGCCTTGCAGCGCCAGGCCAATGGCCAGACCGGCGGCACCGATAGCGGCCACAAATGAGGTTGTCTGGATACCAATCATCGAGGCAACGCTGACGACCAGCAGCACCTTGAGAATGATGTTGACCAGGCTGCTGATAAAGCCTTGCAGCGCCAGGTCAGCTTTGCGCAACGCCAGCAACTGCCCCAGCTTGGCGGTCAAGCGGTTAATCAACCACCATCCTATCGCCAGGGTGACCAGCGCCAGCAGCACACGGCTACCGTATTCCATAATCATTGGAATCCAGGCCTGCGAGGTCTTGATCAAGTGATCAAATTCAGCGTTCAGATCCATTTATCTCTCCTAATACCGATTTCCGGTGACGTTATTCAGGTTCTGTACCCGATGTGTCCATGCTCAGTGAAGCCACAGGCCGTCGCCGCGCCTGAGCGTCACTCGAAGACATGTCGTACAGACCCAAACGATTGAACGGCCACGCTCAATCGTTTAAGCCGCGTCCAGGAAAATCGGACGCCGATGTTCGCCACAGGTTCCCTGGCAGGGATCAGTCGCGGAAGTTATTGAACTGCAGCGGCATGTCAAACGTCTTCGCACGCAGGGCAGCAATGGCTTCTTGCAGGTCATCACGCTTCTTGCCGGTGATACGAACCTGCTCGCCCTGAATGGCTGCCTGCACCTTCAGCTTGGCCTCTTTGACGTGAGCGACGATCTTTTTCGCCAACTCTTTATCAATGCCTTCCTTGAGCACCGCTTCTTGCTTCATCAGCTTGCCCGATGCATAGGCATCCTTGACTTCAAGGCACTGCACGTCGATTTTGCGCTTGACCAATGCCAGCTTGAGGATCTCAATCATGGCTTCGAGCTGAAAATCCGCCTCGGCGGTCAGATTCACCGTGAGGTCTTTTTCTTTGAACTCAAAGCTGCCTTTGCCTTTGAGGTCATAACGACGGTCCAGCTCCTTGACGGCGTTCTCGACTGCGTTGGTGACTTCGTGTTTGTCCAGTTCGGATACCACGTCGAACGACGGCATGTAATTTCTCCACTCTTTAAAGGGCGCGCACAACACAGATGGAGCGCGCCTGACCTGACAGTTAAAATGCGCGGGCATTATAGCGGTTCTTCCACGTCATTCACTTGCGAGCACACATGCCACCTTTCAACTGCAGATCAGCCCCTACTCGCTGGCACATTCTGGGCGCCGGCAGCATGGGCACACTGTGGGCCGCCCGGCTGGCGAGAGCGGGGTTGCCGGTTACGCTGATCTTGCGCAACGCTGCTCGTCTGCACGCCTATAAGGCTGCCCACGGCTTAACTCTAGTTGAAGGTGAGCAATCTCACCTGTTGCCCGTCACCGCTCAGTTGCCTGAGGCTGACGAGCCGATCGAGCGTCTGCTGCTCACCTGCAAGGCGTATGACGCCGAACCCGCCATCGCGCAGATTGCCCATCGGCTCAAACCCGGGGCCGATGTGGTGCTGTTGCAAAATGGCCTGGGCAGCCAACAAGCGGTGGCGGCCAGCGTGCCCCAGGTACGCTGCATTTTTGCCTCCAGCACAGAAGGCGCATTTCGCGAAAGCGACTGGCGCGTGGTCTTTGCCGGAGCAGGCCACACCTGGCTGGGCGATACCCGCCAGGACGACGCACCGCACTGGCTCGAAGACCTGCAACGCAGCCACATCGCCCACGAATGGAGCCCGACGATTCTCAGCCGCTTGTGGCGCAAGCTGGCGCTGAACTGTGCGATCAATCCCCTGACGGTGCTGTACAACTGCCGAAACGGCGGCTTGCAGGCGCACCGCGCCGAAGTCGACACCCTGTGTGACGAGTTAGCTGCCTTGCTTGAGCGCTGCGACCAGGCCGAGGCGGCAGACAACCTGAACGCCGAGGTGCATCGGGTGATCCAGGCCACGGCCAACAACTATTCGTCAATGCATCAGGATGTCGCCCAAGGCCGGCGCACCGAAATCAGCTACTTGCTGGGTTACGCCTGCGAAGCGGCACGCCAGCGACAGTTCGCCGCGCCGCATTTACACGACCTGCATCAGCGACTGATCGACCACCTGAAGCAGCACGGATTGCCCTGCAACTGAGGCCCGCGCTACCCTGCGACTTCGTTCTTCTTAATGCGGTTAATGTGATGCCCTTGCGCCAGCGCCTCGAAAACCTTCCGGTCGGCCAGAAGTTGCTGGCCGCCCTCCTCGTCCTGCTGGCGACCGTACTGGTGGTGGCCAACTTGACCTTCATCACCGCCGCGTACTGGATTTCACACGAAAGCACCGCCCCGCAGGCCTTGCAAACCCTGGGTCGACTGGCGTCCAACCCCCATCTGATCCTTGAGTCTCTGGACTCTGCGCAACAGGCTGATGCGCTGCTCGATGAAATAGGCAGCTACGCGCCCCTGCGCGCGGCGGCCATTTACGACAGCTCAGGGCATTTGCTGGCACAACTGCAACATGGCGAGCACCTGCCACTGCCCGAGCACTACCGTCAGCTTGAAGCCTGGAGCCTGACCGAGCTGCGCAGCCATTTGATTACGCGCTTGCACCACGGAGATAAACCCGCAGGGCACTTGTTGCTGATCGCCAGCAGCGAATTACCCGCAGCGTTTTACACCGGCACACTCACCGCGAGCCTGGGGATTTTGATCTTCAGCATTTTGCTGTGGCTGGTGGTTTCACGGCAAATCAAGCGGCTGATCACCCACCCCATCCATCGCCTTGAAGAACTCTCGCGCCAGGTCACCCGCGAAGAAAACTATGCCTTGCGCGCAGCACCCGGCAATCACGATGAAATCGGCAGCCTGGCGGAAGCATTCAACACCATGCTGTCGCGTATCGAAGCACGCGAACACGAGCTAAAACGCGCCCGCGACGAGGCACAAGCGGCTTACGACCAGGCCCAGACCCTGGCCGAAGAAACCCGCCACACCAACCGCAAGCTGGAGCTTGAAGTACAAGTTCGGAGCAAAATCGAGAAAAAACTGACGGGGTTCCAGAACTACCTCAACAACATCATCGACTCGATGCCCTCCGCCCTGATTGCGCTGGACGACCAGCTCTACGTCACCCAGTGGAACCAGGAAGCCAGCGCCCTGTCCGGTACGAAACTGGATGAGGCCATGAACCAGCCGATCTACCTTGTCTTCGAACCGCTCAAACCCTTTTTGCCGCAGCTTAAAGACACCATCGAAACCCATCGCGTGGCCAAGATCGAACGGGTGACCTGGACCCAGAACGACGAAGTCCGCCACTATGCCCTGACTTTTTACCCGCTGACCGGCAGCAGCGGGCGCGGCGTGGTAATCCGGATCGACGACATTACCCAGCGCTTGTCACTGGAAGACATGATGGTGCAGTCGGAGAAAATGCTCTCGGTGGGCGGACTCGCGGCCGGCATGGCCCACGAAATCAACAACCCCTTGGGGGCGATTCTGCACAACGTGCAAAACATTCGCCGACGCCTGTCCAGTGACCTGCCAAAAAACCTGGAGGTCGCCGAACAGACCGGCATTACCCTGGACGCAATCAGCCACTACTTGCAGGCCCGCGAAGTACCGCAGTTGCTCGACGGCATACAGCAGGCAGGCGCCCGCGCAGCGAAAATCGTCACCCACATGCTCAGCTTCAGCCGCCGCAGCAACCGGCAGATGAGCCCGTGCGATTTATCGGCGTTGATTGATCAGGCGGTAGACATTGCCAGCAATGACTTTGACCTGGCCCTGGGTTTCGACTTCAGGGGCCACGACATTGTTCGCCAGTTCGACCCCGAGCTGGGGCCCGTGCCCGGCATCCCCAACGAACTGGAGCAAGTGCTGCTCAACCTGCTGAAAAACGCAGCCCAGGCCATTCATCAGCGCCCCGTCAACACCGAGCCCGGGCGCATCATTTTGCGTACAAAACTCAACCCGCCCTGGGCGGAAATCCAGGTGGAAGACAACGGCGTCGGCATGCCCGAACAGGTGCGCAAACGCATCTTCGAACCGTTTTTCACCACCAAAGAGGTCGGCCAAGGCACCGGGCTTGGCCTGTCCGTTTCGTACTTTATTGTCACCAACAACCATAAAGGGCAGATGGAAGTGCACTCCACATTAGGCCAGGGCACCTGCTTTACCCTACGCCTGCCGCTGGCGGGCAACCTGCTGCCTTCTCACGAATCAACCACCGTGGAGCTGTAAACATGGGTTTTCGCTTGTCAAAAATCTACACCCGCACTGGCGACAAAGGCGAAACAGGCCTGGGCGACGGCCGACGTGTGCCCAAGGATCACCCGCGGGTAGAAGCCATCGGCGAAGTCGACACGCTCAACAGCCAACTGGGCCTGCTGCTGGCCGGGCTCAGCGCCCACAGCGTCGAGTGTTCGGGGCTAAATGAGGTGATTGAAGTGCTTGAACCTTGCCAGCATCGACTGTTCGACCTGGGTGGCGAACTGGCCATGCCGGTGTATCAGGCGCTCAACAGCGCTGAAGTCGAGCGTTTAGAGGCGGCGATTGACCGCTGGAACGAAGAGTTGGGCCCACTGGAAAACTTCATCCTGCCTGGCGGCTCCACCCTGATCGCCCAAGCCCACATCTGCCGCAGCCTGGCCCGCAGCGCCGAACGCCGCTGCCAGCAACTCAATGCTCTGGAGCCATTGGCCGGGGTGGGTCTGGCGTACATCAACCGCCTGTCAGACCTGCTGTTCGTGGCCGCGCGTTTGATTGCCAAACGCCAGGGGATAGCCGAGATCTTGTGGCAGGCGGCGGCCAAGCCCGCCGGATAAACCGTATTCCCCTAATGTAGGAGCGAGCTTGCTCGCGATCTTTTGATTTTCTACACCCATCTGGTAGGAGCTGACGAGGTACGAAGGCTGCGAGCTTTTTACGGCTGCTTCGCAACCGGACGTAGCCTCGCAATGCTCGTCAACTGCTACAGAGATCGCGCCGCGCCGCGCGATCTTTTGATCTTCAACGCCGCACAGAGGCTATTCCTGCGGCCAGAACGCGCGGATTCCGGCAACGCCCTGTGCGCCGATATACCACGCCTGCTGGCAATCGTCCGGCCCCAACCCGCCCAGCAAAAACACCGGCTTGTTGAAGTTGGCGATCAACTCCTGCGCCTGTTCCCAGCCCAAAGGCTGCGTATCCGGGTGGGTCTGGGTCGGCAATACCGGCGACAAGGTCACAAAATCCACGTCCATCTGCTCGGCCAACGCCAGTTCTTCTGCGTTATGGCACGAGGCCGCCAACCAGCGCTCTTTGGCCAACGGCCGGCCTTTGGCGGCGTATTTGCGCAATTGCGCTGCGGTTAAATGCCAACCCGCCGAAGGAAAATCTCCCAGCCATTCCAGCGGACCTTTGAGCATCAGTTGCGCTTTGCCTGCACACAACCCGGTCGCATCCACCGCCAAATCTCGGTACTTGGGGTCATAACCATTGGGCGCACGCAATGAAACCAGCTTGATACCGCCTGCAATGGCCTTCTGCAAACCGCGCAGCAACTCCGGGGTTTCCAGCCCATCCGGGGTAATCAGGTATTGATCCGGCAAACGCGCAGCCGCCACTATCGGCTGATTCGCCGCCGGGAACTCATAACTGGCGAAGTCTCGCGCCGAAGCCCACGCCAATGGCTGACCTTCAGCACCATGAGGCTCGCCCGTGAATTGCGAAACTTCCCATACATCAAGCAGGACCTGCTTGTCCGGGTAATCATGCTGAACCTTGATCAACGGTCGCGCAGCGCTCACCGTAATCCCCAGTTCTTCTTGCAGCTCACGATTCAACGCAGCCTCGACCGACTCCCCTGCCTCGACCTTGCCACCAGGGAACTCCCAGAGCCCGCCTTGATGTTGAGTATCAGCGCGACGGGCAATCAGTACCTTGCCGCCTTCGCCACGGATAACGGCCGCAGCCACATGAATTCGTTTCACCCTTGTACTTCCTCTAATCCGGCCTGCTGCCAGGCTTTAAACGCCAAGCCTTGGTATCTGCTCCCTCCAATGATCGACGCGAGCATGGCCTGCATGCTCGCGCAGAACAGTGATCAGGTACGGTATTCAGCGTTGATTTTCACGTACTCGTGGGACAAGTCTGTGGTCCAGATGGTCTCGCTGGCGGTGCCGCGGCCCAGTTCGATGCGGATGGTGATTTCTTCGCGAGCCATCACCGCTGAGCCCTGCTCTTCGGTGTAAGTGGCTGCGCGTGCGCCGCCGCTGGCAATGCACACTTCGCCGAGGAACACGTCGATTTTGCTCACGTCCAGATCCGGCACACCGGCACGCCCAACGGCCGCCAAAATACGGCCCCAGTTCGGGTCAGAAGCAAACAGTGCGGTCTTGATCAAGGGCGAGTGAGCCACGGTGTAACCAACATCCAGACATTCCTGATGGTTGCCACCGCCATTCACTTCAACGGTCACGAACTTGGTCGCGCCTTCGCCGTCACGCACGATGGCCTGGGCCACGTCCATGCACACTTCAAACACCGCCTGCTTCAAGGCCGCGAACAGCGGGCCGCTGGGTTCGGTGATTTCTGGCAGGTTGGCTTTGCCGGTGGCAATCAGCATGCAGCAATCGTTGGTCGAGGTATCGCCATCGATGGTGATGCGATTGAACGACTTGTTGGCACCGTCAAGCAACAGGTTTTGCAGGACATCACGGGACACTTTGGCGTCGGTCGCGATGTAACCCAGCATGGTGGCCATGTTCGGCCGAATCATGCCCGCACCTTTGCTGATGCCGGTGACGGTGATGGTCACGCCTTCATGCTGAAATTGACGGCTCGCACCTTTAGGCAAGGTGTCTGTGGTCATGATGCCGGTGGCTGCTTCGGCCCAATGGTTTTCCGACAGGTCGTCCAGCGCGGCTTGCAAAGCGCCTTCGATTTTCTCAACCGGCAGCGGCTCGCCGATAACACCCGTGGAATACGGCAGCACAGCGCTGGCATCCACACCCGTCAGTTCAGCCAACTTGGCGCAGGTGCGAGTGGCCGCGATCAGGCCCGGCTCGCCGGTACCAGCGTTGGCATTACCGGTATTGGTCAGCAGGTAGCGCACAGGCCCCTGAACACGTTGCTTGGCCAAAATCACCGGCGCGGCGCAAAAAGCATTCAAGGTGAACACGCCTGCGACGTTCGAGCCTTCAGCGCAGCGCATGACCACGACATCCTTACGCCCAGGACGCTTGATACCGGCGCTAGAAATACCCAGCTCAAAACCGGCCACCGGGTGCAAAACAGGCAAAGGACCAAGACCAACAGCCATGACGCGCTCCTAGATAGAAATGACAGTTCCGCCAATGGGCGGGAATTCAATGGTAAAACGCCGCGACGGCTAAAGCCGGTCGCGGCGCAGGTGTATCAGCAAATGAAACGGGCTTTAGTTGATTTGCCCGTGACAGTGCTTGTATTTCTTGCCCGAGCCGCAGTAGCACAGCTCGTTGCGGCCCAGCTTCTGGTCATTACGGACCGGCTCGGACGACGTGTCGATGTCAGCGATGTCTGCACCTTCAAGCACTTGGGCCATGGCATCAGGCTGATCAAGGCCTGGCGCTTCGGCGTGCTGGAACTGCATGCGCGAAGCCAGCTCTTCAGCTTCTTGACGCAGACGGGCTTCTTCTTCAACCGGATCTTCGCGACGAACCTGTACATGGGACAGTACACGGATCGAATCACGCTTGATCGAATCAAGCAGCTCGGAGAACAGGTTGTACGACTCGCGCTTGTACTCTTGCTTCGGGTTCTTCTGCGCATAGCCGCGCAAGTGGATACCGTGACGCAAGTGGTCCATGGTCGACAGGTGGTCTTTCCACAGGTCGTCCAGCACACGCAGCACAATTTGCTTCTCGAACGTGCGCAGGGCTTGCGCGCTGGCCTGTTCTTCTTTCTCGTTGTACGACGCCAGCAGCTCGTTCAGCAGCTTCTCGCGCAGGGTTTCTTCGTACAGGTGATCGTCTTCGTCGAGCCATTGCTGGATCGGCAATTTCACCCCGAAGCCGCTTTCAATGGCTGCTTCCAGACCGGCAATGTCCCACTGCTCAGGCAACGATTGCGGCGGGATGTGCGCGCTGACGGTGCTGTCGAGAACGTCCTTGCGGAAGTCGGCAATGGTTTCGCCGATGTTTTCAGCCGCCAGCAACGTGTTACGCATGTGATAAATCACTTTACGCTGTTCGTTGTTAACGTCATCGAACTCCAGCAATTGCTTACGGATATCGAAGTTGCGACCTTCAACCTTGCGCTGAGCCTTTTCGATTGCGTTGGTCACCATGCGGTGTTCAATCGCTTCGCCAGACTGCATGCCCAGGGCCTTCATGAAGTTCTTCACTCGATCAGAAGCGAAGATACGCATCAGGCTGTCTTCCAGCGACAGGTAGAAGCGGCTGGAACCGGTATCGCCCTGACGACCGGCACGACCACGCAACTGGTTGTCGATACGGCGCGATTCATGGCGCTCGGAAGCGATGACATGCAGACCACCCGACTCCAGCACTTGCTGGTGACGTTTTTGCCAATCGGCTTTGATCTGGGCAATTTGCTCTGGTGTCGGGTTCTCGAGCGAAGCCACTTCGACTTCCCAGTTACCGCCCAACAGGATGTCGGTACCACGACCGGCCATGTTGGTGGCGATGGTCAGTGCGCCCGGACGACCGGCCTGGGCAATGATTTCAGCTTCTTTTTCGTGGAACTTGGCGTTCAGTACCTTGTGCTCGATGCCTTCCTGCTTCAGCAGGTTGGACATGTGCTCAGAGGTTTCGATGGTGGCAGTACCGACGAGTACCGGGCGGCCTTTCTCCATGCAGTCCTTGATGTCGGCCACGATGGCGGCGTACTTCTCGTCTGCGGTCAGGAACACCAGGTCGTTGTAGTCTTTACGCGCCAGCGGCTTGTTCGGCGGGATAACCATCACCGACAGACCGTAGATCTGGTGGAATTCGAACGCTTCGGTGTCTGCGGTACCGGTCATGCCGGACAGCTTGTTGTACAGACGGAAGTAGTTCTGGAAAGTTGTCGATGCCAGGGTCTGGCTCTCTGCCTGAATGTTCAGGCCTTCCTTCGCTTCAATCGCCTGATGCAGGCCTTCGGACAGACGACGACCCGGCATGGTACGGCCGGTGTGTTCGTCGACCAGCAATACCTGACCGTCTTCAACGATGTATTCGATGTTGCGATGGAACAGCTTGTGAGCGCGCAGAGCAGCGTAAACGTGGGTCAACAGGCCCAGGTTGTGCGCCGAGTACAGGCTTTCGCCTTCGGCCAGCAGACCAATCTGGGTCAGCATGTCTTCTACAAACTGGTGACCGGATTCGTTCAGCTCGACCTGACGGGTCTTCTCATCGATGGTGTAGTGGCCAGGCTTGGTGACCTCGCCTTCCACTTCTTCGATGTGCTGTTCAAGACGCGGGATCAGCTTGTTGATTTCGGTGTACAGCTTGGAGCTGTCTTCGGCCTGACCCGAGATGATCAACGGCGTACGCGCTTCGTCGATCAGGATGGAGTCGACTTCGTCGATGACAGCGAAATTAAGCTCGCGCTGGAATTTTTCTTCCATGCTGAAAGCCATGTTGTCGCGCAGGTAATCGAAGCCAAACTCGTTGTTGGTCCCGTAGGTGATGTCGGCGGCGTAGGCTTCACGCTTTTCCTGTGGTGGCTGGAAAGGTGTCACCACACCGACCGAAAGCCCCAGGAACTCATAGAGCGGGCGCATCCAGTTGGCATCTCGTCGTGCCAGGTAGTCGTTCACGGTGACCACGTGCACGCCCTTGCCGGACAATGCATTGAGGTAAACGCCCAAGGTTGCAACCAGGGTTTTACCTTCACCGGTACGCATTTCTGCGATCTTGCCTTCGTGCAAGGTCATGCCACCGATCAGCTGTACGTCAAAGTGACGCATGCCCATGATGCGCTTACCGGCTTCACGGCAGACCGCGAACGCTTCAGGCAACAATTGATCGAGGGTCTCACCTTTAGCTATGCGGGCCTTGAACTCTTCGGTCTTGGCGCGCAATTGCTCATCACTCAGAGCAACCATTTGCTCTTCGAAGGCATTAACGACCTGTACCGTCTTGAGCATGCGTTTAACTTCGCGCTCGTTCTTGCTTCCAAAAAGTTTCTTTAACAAAGGCGCAAACATATCGGCAGGATCTTCCACACATAGGGATGGAGGGCGGCCCCGAGAGTCGCCCGAGCAGCCCTGATGGCCGCATGCGAGCGAGCATTCTACCCGGAAACGGCGGTGAGGAAAGTGGCGTTATTCCACGATACTGGTACAGCGTTGTGACGGGGCCTGACTAAAATAAGGCCTTTTTGCGGAACTTCAACCCATGCGGTGCAGAAGTTACCTATTGATTTTGCAAATAAACTTAACCGTTTCAGGTCTGTGTCGAGGGAAATGGCGGTTTCTGCTAGGATTGCCATTCAGTTTTCTCAGGTGTTTGATCATGGCATTTCGCCCACACCCAGCACGTGCACCCGCCGTTCTGCTCCGCGAGGCCAAGCCCCTAAAAGCCATCTTCGGCCATGCCAAGCGCCTTGCGCACCTGCAACGCCTGCTTGAAAGCCAACTCCAGCCTGCCGCCCGCGAACATTGCCACGTGGCGTCCTGGCGTGAAGGCAGCTTGTTGTTGATCGTCACCGACGGCCATTGGGCCACGCGTTTGCGCTACCAGCAAAAACGCCTGCAGCGTCAATTGCAAGCCTTTGACGAGTTCGCCAGCCTGACCCGGATTTTGTTTAAAGTGCAGCCGCCGACCGTGCAAGCCAAAGTCGGCGGGCACACCCATGACCTGTCAGTGGATGCCGGGCAAACCATCCAGGCCACCGCCGAAGGCATCAGCGACCCGGCACTGCGCGCAGCCCTTGAACGCCTGGCCAGCCACGCCCGACCAAAATAAACCCACCATCTGTAGTCGCTGACGAGGAACGAGGCTGCGATACGGGCCGCAGGACCGCCGCCTCATTTACGCTTGCCATTACCCAGCAACGACCCCAATAACCCGCGCACCAATTGACGGCCCATCTGGCTCGCGGCCTGGCGTGCCATCGATTGCAGAGCTTTGCCGGTACTCGCCCCCAAAAACTCACCCGCCTGATCCAGCAAGCTCGGCTCATGGGGCGCCGACGGTGCTTGCCCTTCTGGCACCTGACCCTTGCGCGCCTGCAGCACTTCGTAGGCCGATTCGCGGTCTATGGGTTTGTCGTAACGCCCCTGCAACGGCGAACTGGCAATCAAGGCCGCCCGCTCGGCCTCACTCAGCGGCCCGATGCGCGATTGCGGCGGCGCAATCAATACGCGCTGAACCATCGCTGGCGTGCCTTTTTCTTCGAGCATGCCCACCAACGCCTCGCCCGTCCCCAGTTCGGTCAACACCGCCAAGGCACTAAATGCCGGGTTCGGGCGAAACCCGTCGGCCACCGCCCTCAGCGACTTTTGCTCTTTAGCGGTGAAAGCACGCAGTCCATGCTGGATACGTAAGCCCAATTGCGCCAGCACCGTGTCAGGCAAGTCCGCCGGTGATTGCGTGACAAAGTACACGCCCACGCCTTTGGAACGAATCAACCGAACCACTTGCTCCAAACGGTCTTGCAGCGCCTTGGGCGTATCGGCAAACAACAAATGCGCCTCGTCGAAAAACAGCGCCAGCAAGGGCTTGTCGGCGTCGCCACGCTCCGGCAATTGCTCAAACAGCTCGGCCAACAGCCACAACAGAAAGGTCGCATACACTTTGGGTGCTTCATGCACCAGGCGGCTGGCATCCAGCAAATGGATGCGCCCGCGACCATCGCTGGCAGGCTGCAAGAGGTCTTCGAGTTGCAGCGCAGGCTCACCAAACAACGACTCGGCGCCCTGCTGCTCCAACGTGGCCAAACGGCGCAATAACGCCTGACTGGACCCCGTCGTCATCAACGCTGCGTCTTCGCCCAGCACGTCCGGGTTCTCACGCAAATGCCCGAGCAGCGCCTTGAGGTCTTTGAGGTCCAGCAGCAACAAGCCTTCGCGATCAGCCACTTTAAACGCCGCGTACAACGCAGACTGCTGGCTGTCGGTCAGCTCAAGCAAACTGCCCAGCAGCAACGGCCCCATTTCGCTCAGGGTTGTGCGCAACGGATGGCCCGTTTTGCCCTGGATGTCCCACAGGGTGACCGGGTACGCCTTGGACTGATAATTCAGCCACGGCATGCTGGCAATGCGCTCCGCAATTTTGCCTTGGGGATTGCCCGCCGCACCCAGCCCACACAGGTCGCCCTTGATGTCGGCGGCAAACACGGCAACCCCCGCATCGCTGAATTGCTCAGCCAAACGTTGCAGGGTGACGGTTTTACCGGTCCCCGTGGCACCCGCCACTAAACCATGGCGATTGGCCAAACGTAATGACTGAGCAATGGGCTGACCCGCAAGGTCAGCGCCGAGTACAAGAGCAGAAGAGTCAGGCATTTTGCCACCTTTGATTAATCTTTCACGGGTCCGCGTCGATACCCTCTTAATGCTAGACCAGAAAATTCCTGATTTAGCGTAGGAAAGCCCACTTATAAATACTCAAATCGCTTCTGTTCTAGCCGTGATTTGTAGAGTGCGCGTTTTACAGCGTGTAGGCCTCACATTTATAGAACTTAGCGGACCCTTCTAGCCATGAATAAAAACCTGCGTTTCAGCCATAAAATCCTGCTGGCTGCGTCCCTGATTGTCATAGCCGCGTTCTCGCTCTTTGCCTTGTACAACGATTACTTGCAGCGCAATGCCATCCGCAACAACCTCGACAACTACCTGCATGAGATGGGCAGTGTCACCGCCAATACGATTCAGACATGGCTCGGCGGGCGGATTCTGCTGGTCGAAAACCTCGCACAATCGTTGGCCATCAATCCCGAGCCCGCCCAAGCCGCCAGCTTGCTGGAGCAGAAGGCGCTGACCAGCACCTTCATGGCCGATTACTTTGGTGACAACCAGGGCGCATTCACCATTCGCCCTGACAGCAAAATGCCCGACGGTTTCGACCCGCGAACCCGCCCCTGGTACAAAGACGCCGTCAACAGCAGCAGCGCCAGCCTGACCGAACCGTACATTGATGCGGTCACCGGTCAGATGATCATCTCGATTGGCAGCGCCGTGAAAAAAGCCGGGCAGACACTGGGCGTGGCCGGGGCTGACCTGAGTCTGCAAACCATCACGGACACCATCAATGCCTTGAACTTTAATGGTTTGGGCTATGCCTTTCTGATCAGTGGCGACGGCAAAGTCTTGGTTCACCCGGACAAAACCCTGGTCACCCAGTACCTGAAGGATATTTACCCGCAGGACACGCCGCCTATCAGCAGCGCGTTCAGCGAGATCCAGGCCAACGGCAAAACCCGGATCGTGACCTTTACCCCGGTCAAAGGGCTGGGGAACGTCAACTGGTCGATCGGTCTGTCCGTGGACAAAGAAAAGGCCTTTGCCGCACTGAACACATTCCGGACATCAGCGGTGATCGCCACAGTGATTGCCGTGATTTCGATCATCGCCCTGCTCGGCCTGTTGATCCGCTTGCTGTTGCAGCCCCTGCACGTCATGACCCGCGCCATGCAGAACATTGCCGAAGGTGAAGGCGATTTGACCCGCCGCCTCGATGTAACCTCCAACGACGAATTCGGCACCCTGGGCAGTGCGTTCAACGACTTTGTAGAGCGCATTCACACCTCCATGCGCGAAGTGTCATCTGCCACCGCGCAGGTTAACGAAGTGGCCCTGCGCGTGGTCAGCGCCTCCAACTCGTCAATGCTCAACTCCGACGAGCAGGCCAGCCGCACCAACAGTGTTGCCGCCGCCATCAACGAACTGGGTGCTGCCGCCCAAGAGATCGCCCGTAACGCCGCCCAGGCCTCACAACAGGCCAGCGACGCCCGCGGCCTGGCGACCGAAGGCCAGCAAGTGGTTGAGCGCAGCATCAGCTCCATGCAGCAACTGTCGCAAATGCTCGGCACGTCCAGTGGCCATATCGAGTCGCTCAACGGCAAGACCGTGAACATTGGGCAGATCCTCGAAGTGATCACCAGCATCTCGCAGCAAACCAACCTGCTGGCCCTTAACGCCGCCATTGAAGCGGCCCGTGCCGGAGAAGCCGGGCGCGGCTTTGCCGTGGTGGCCGATGAGGTGCGCAACCTGGCACACCGCACTCAAGAGTCAGCGCAGCAAGTGCAGGCAATGATCGAAGAGCTACAAGTCAGCGCCCGCGCCTCGGTCAGCACCATGGATGAAAGCCAGCGCCACAGCGAAGACAGCGTCGAAATCGCCAACCTGGCCGGTGAGCGGCTGGTCAGCGTGACCGAACGTATTGGTGAGATTGACGGCATGAACCAGTCCGTGGCGACCGCAACCGAAGAGCAAACCTCGGTGGTTGAGTCGATCAACATGGACATTACCGAGATCAATACACTGAATCAGGAAGGGATTGAAAACCTGCAATCCACCTTGCGCGCCTGCACTGACCTCGAACAACAGGCCGCTCGCCTCAAGCAATTGGTGGGTAGTTTCCGTATCTAAGCACTGTCTGGCCTTACGGCTTGGGATCTGCTTCAGCGTCTTGCTGTAGTTGCTCCCACAGCCTGGCGGCGTCAGGAAAATCAGTGCCATCCTCGGGGCTGAGGGCGTCCGGGTCGTAACGACTCAAACAGCCCTCACCCACCGTGGCGGGCGCGCTGGAGGTAGCCTTGTCGAGTGGATCAGTCATGGCGAATCCTCCAGCGTCCAATCTGTAGAAAATCCGTGGGAGCGGGCTTGCTCGCGATGCAAACGACTCGGTTTGTCAGACGCACCGGGCAGACACTATCGCGAGCAAGCCCGCTCCCACAAAAACCTTCTCGCATCAAAACACGACGGTTTTGTTGCCGTGCACCAGAACGCGGTCTTCCAGGTGATAACGCAGGCCACGGGCCAGCACCATCTTCTCGACGTCACGGCCGAAACGCACCATGTCTTCAATGCTGTCACTGTGGCTGACACGAACCACGTCTTGCTCGATGATCGGACCTGCGTCCAGCTCTTCGGTGACGTAATGGCACGTCGCGCCGATCAGCTTCACACCGCGCATGGACGCTTGGTGATAAGGCTTGGCACCCACGAAAGACGGCAAGAAGCTGTGGTGGATGTTGATGACTTGACCGGCGTATTCGCTGCACAGGTCGGGCGGCAGAATTTGCATGTAACGCGCCAATACTACAACTTCAGCCTCGTGGTGTTTGACCAGACGCGAGACTTCGGCAAACGCCGGCTGCTTGTCTTTCGGGTCAACCGGCACGTGATAAAACGGAATACCGTGCCACTCCACCATGCTGCGCAAGTCATTGTGGTTAGAGATAACGCACGAAATATCGCAGTCCAGCTCATCGCTGTGCCAGCGGTGCAGCAAGTCTGCCAGGCAGTGAGATTCACGGCTGGCCATCAATACCACGCGTTTTTTCTGCGCTGTATCGGTAATACGCCACTGCATCGAAAACTCTTCAGCGATCGGGGCAAATGCCTCGCGAAACGCCTCAATGCCAAACGGCAAAGAGTCGGCACGAATTTCGTGACGCATAAAGAACCAACCGCTTTGGTCGTCCGAGTGGTGGCTCGCTTCAGTGATCCAGCCATTGTGGGAAGCCAGGAAATTACTGACCTTGGCGACAATGCCGACGCCGTCGGGGCAGGCGATCACCAACCGAAAAGTGCGCATGAGGGGAAAACTCCAAAACTTTACTAAGGCCGCCATTCTAGCGAGTGCGCAGCAAAACTACAGTATTCGTTGAGCCTTATTGCCTGTGCCACGGGGTCGCGGTGCAAAAGCGTCGGCGCCAACAGCGCCGTGGCCTGCATTGAATTTATCGATCCGTTGATACTATTTATTAATGACTTTGATTAAGCCTGGGTATCGACCTATTTAACCGGCTACATAGTGCAGACAGACAAAAGTTAATGAATAAAAATTTAAATTAATCTGACATTGGATATTTACTTGCTGAAACTGTCTGACTATTATTGCGCCACTGTCTCCCTGTCACCACTTCAGCATAAGGTAAGCCTCATGTCCTTGATCAACGAATACCGCGCTACAGAAGAAGCCATCAAAGAACTGCAAGCTCGCCTGAAGAACCTGTCGGAAGACGACAAACTTCAAACCGAGCTGGAATTTGAAGGCAAACTGCGTACGCTGATGGGCGAATACCAAAAATCGCTGCGTGACATCATCGCGCTGCTGGACCCAGAAGCCAAAGCAAGCAAAGCGCCACGTGGTGTTGTTAAAACCACCGGCACCAAACGTGCCCGTAAGGTTAAACAATACAAAAACCCGCACAACGGCGAAGTGATTGAAACCAAAGGTGGCAACCACAAAACTCTGAAAGAGTGGAAAGCCAAGTGGGGCAGCGACGTGGTTGAAGGCTGGGCAACTTTGCTCGGCTAAGTGATTGCGAACACCCAGCGTGTTCAGCAGCACCCATAAAAACGCCAGCTTGCTGGCGTTTTTTATTGCCCGGCATTTAGTCTGTTTCAGTGGCCGGAGTTACCAGCCCTACTCGCCGGCTCACGTCCTGGGCGTAACGCTGCCATTGCTCCAGCAGCTTCAGTTGCGCAGGTGTTGCGCTGCGTGCCAGGCCTTCTACGGCCTCGTTAAACTGGCTCAGGGTCAACGGCGCGCCAAAGGCCGGATCCGTCAAACGCTGTTGGCAAAACAATTGCCAACGCTCATGTTCTTGCTCACTCAAGGTCGCTGGAAAGTTTCGCGCGCGGTAACGGAATAATAATTCAGGCAACCGTTCGTCATCAAAAGGCCACGTATCTTTACCCAACTGTTCCGGATCACTTAAGCGTACTTGCTCACACAACCGGCGGTCGCGGTCACCGAGAAAACCGTCATACAGTTGCTGCTCCGGGTCCTCACTGGGAGTGAAGTCTTCACGGGCATAAATAACATTTAACTTTTGCTGCCAAACTTCCTGAGCCTCTGTCAGCACCCGGGCACGTGCTTGATAATCCGCCATGTCCAACTGCAAACGCTGCTGGTCCTGTGCACGCACAACAGTTAACGGGGCGACGACCGGACAACGATTAACGTGAATCAGCTTAAGTCCAATGGGTAATTGACCTTCGGCTAATTCTTCGCGCCGCGTATAAAGCAGTGCACGAAGCGATTCAGCCTCCAGGTCCATTAAAGGCTGCGGATCAAAATGCAGGTCATAGACAATCAATGCATTACGGTTTTTGGGATGCCAGGCCAAGGGTAAAACCACACCGATATAATGCCGCGCCGCCGAAAAACGCCCTGAGATATGCACCATGGGTTGCAACAATCGAACTTGATCCAGCACCCGCTGTTTAGTTCGTAATTGAAATAACCAGTCATACAGTTTCGGTTGTTTTTCACGGATCAGACGCGCCAATGCGATGGTTGCACGCACATCGGACAGCGCATCGTGTGCCTGGCCGTGATCAATGCCGTTGGCGGCCGTCAAACGCTCAAGCTTGAGCGTCACCCGCCCGTCTTCTTCGGGCCACACAATGCCTTCAGGGCGTAGCGCATACGCCGCACGCACAACATCAATCAAGTCCCAACGACTGTTGCCGCCTTGCCATTCACGCGCGTAAGGATCGAAGAAGTTGCGGTACAGACTGTATCGCGTGACTTCGTCATCAAAACGCAAGGTGTTATAGCCCGCCCCGCAAGTGCCTGGCTGCGCCAATTGCGCATGGGTGCGGGTCATGAACTCGGCTTCGCCCAGGCCTTTGTCTTCCAGAACGCCCGGCGTAATGCCGGTGACCAGGCAAGCCATGGGGTGCGGCAGGATATCGTCGCTGGGCTGGCAATACAGATTGAGCGGCTGGTCTATCTCATTGAGCGCAAAGTCGGTGCGGATCCCGGCAACCTGCACCGCACGATCATTGCGCGGATTGATGCCGGTGGTTTCGTAGTCGTACCAAAAAATGGAAGTCACGGGGTGTTCCTGAGCAGTATTCCCGCTCAGTCTAGGCGTTCAACGCCAGGCAAGACCAGCCCGAAGCCATCAGGTCAAGCCGCTGGTCTTGCCTGCGCCAGCCCGTCAGGCAGAGGCTTGTCTGGGGTGAAAGCTGAAATAGTGGTGCAAGTCGTCGATCAGCGCGAGGTACTCCTCAGGCGGCTGATAAAGGATAAAACCGGAGTCATAGACGTTGGGCGTGACATCTTCCCGGCACCACAGGCATCGGGCAACAAGGTCGATCAAGTGCACCTGGCCATCACTGCCGGGCAGCTTGAAGCGCAGCTGAAAGTCGGCCTCGACCAGCAGAGGCAAGTGGCTGATCAACACCAGACCGCCCTCGGAGGCATTGCCCAAATACCCCATGGGCTTGTCCGTGAAGCGATTGAAGACCTTCAGGAAAGATGTCAATTCGTGACGCTGGATGCGACGCTCAGTAACCATATTGGATTCACTTGTAAAGGCCCGGGGTAACTGCCCGGAAGGCCGCACACCAAAGGGCTGCCGACCAGGCACTGAGTCTTACGGTGCTGCGTACCGATTCAGGTAAAGCATAGTCAATAAATAATCGAGTGATAGCCATGCGCCATCAATTGCCGCCAAGATCCCGGCACGCAGGGGTTATGGCCCTGTGGCACGCACTCAACACTCAACACGCCTCAGATCTTCGCCGGCAGGGCTTGAGCCTGACTGGGGCCAGGAATGAACTTGAGAATACGCAGTGTTTCGATCCGAGCCTTGGCCCGATAGGCGTACTCGCTCTTCGGGAACTCGTTGATGATGTATTGATAGGTCTGGGCGGCATCCAGGTAAAACTTTGTACGCTCAAGACACAGCCCGCGCAACATTGCCGTTTGTGGCCAGATATAAGGACGGCTGCGGCTGTCACGGTCTACTTCTGACAGCTCAAGCATCACCGCTTCACAATTACCGCGGTCATACGCCCGGTAGGCATTGTTCAAATGATGGTTCATTGACCAGCGGGTACAGCCAGCAACACAGCCGACTGCCACTAAAATAAGTAAAAAGCGCATGGGCATCTCCTGTTCTCAACAGTGTATCGACCCCTGCGCCAAATTCTTCATAGCCTGTGCACCACAACTTAAGTCGAAAGTAGTGCAGAGGAACAATGACTACAGCCAAAGACCATAGTAGCCTTTGGCAGCGCTTGAACTCAGGAGTCTTTGCATGTCCGTTCGTCGAACTAAAATCGTTGCCACACTTGGCCCTGCCAGCAATTCCCCGGAGATGCTTGAACAGCTGATCCTCGCTGGCCTGGACGTCGCCCGCTTGAACTTTTCCCACGGCACTCCCGATGAGCACAAGGCTCGCGCCAAGCTGGTGCGTGACATCGCCGCCAAGCACGGCCGTTTCGTCGCGTTGCTGGGTGACCTGCAAGGCCCGAAAATCCGTATCGCCAAATTCGCCAACAAACGCATCGAACTGAAAATCGGTGATCGTTTCACCTTCTCCACCAGCCACCCGCTGACCGAAGGTACCCAAGACGTTGTTGGCATCGATTACCCGGATCTGGTCAAGGACTGCGGCGTCGGTGACGAACTGCTGCTCGATGACGGTCGCGTGGTCATGCGCGTTGAAACCGCCACTGCAGACGCCCTGCACTGCGTGGTATTGATCGGCGGCCCGCTGTCGGACCACAAAGGCATCAACCGCCGTGGTGGTGGCCTGACCGCCCCTGCGCTGACTGAAAAAGACAAGGCTGACATCAAGCTGGCTGCCGAAATGGAAGTCGACTACCTCGCCGTGTCGTTCCCGCGTGACGCCGCTGACATGGAATACGCCCGTCAACTGCGTGACGAAGCCGGCGGTACCGCCTGGCTGGTGGCTAAAATCGAACGCGCTGAAGCCGTGGCCGACGACGAAACCCTCGACGCACTGATCAAAGCCAGTGACGCGGTCATGGTTGCCCGTGGCGACCTGGGCGTTGAAATCGGCGACGCCGAGCTGGTGGGTATCCAGAAAAAAATCATCCTGCACGCACGTCGCCACAACAAGGCGGTGATCGTGGCGACCCAGATGATGGAGTCGATGATCCAGAACCCGATGCCAACGCGCGCCGAAGTGTCCGACGTTGCCAACGCCGTTCTCGACTACACCGACGCCGTGATGTTGTCGGCCGAAAGTGCTGCCGGTGCTTACCCACTGGAAGCCGTGCAGGCCATGGCGCGTATTTGCGCCGGTGCTGAAAAGCACCCGACCAGCAAAACCTCCAGCCACCGCATCGGCAAGACCTTCGAAAGCTGCGACCAGAGCATCGCGCTGGCGGCCATGTACACCGCCAACCACTTCCCTGGTGTTAAAGCGATCATCGCCCTGACTGAAAGCGGTTACACGCCGTTGATCATGTCGCGCATCCGTTCTTCGGTGCCGATCTACGCGTTCTCCCCGCACCGCGAAACCCAGGCCCGTGCGGCCATGTTCCGTGGCGTCTACACCGTACCGTTCGACCCGGCTTCACTGCCGCCAGAACAAGTCAGCCAGGCCGCTATCGACGAACTGCTCAAGCGCGGCGTCGTAGAGAAAGGTGACTGGGTCATCCTGACCAAGGGCGACAGCTACCACACCATCGGTGGCACCAACGGCATGAAGATCCTGCATGTCGGCGACAAAATGGTGTAAGCCCTAACCGGCCCCACACCCAAAGCCCCGCCCGAGCAATCCGGCGGGGCTTTTTTATAACAACCCGCACCGTTCCTGTGTAGGAGCGAGCTTGCCTCGCGATCTTTTGACCCTAAAAGATCTCAGCCTTCGCGCCTCGAGAGCGCCTACGTCAGCTGCGGGTCAAAAAGGCATCGGCCAACAGTTGATTGCGCGAAAGCCCGGCCAAAAACAGCCGTTTGGCAAACGCTTCAACCGTGTCCGGATGGCCGCAGACCAAGGCGTGGGTCTGCCGCGCTACCACACGCAATTGCAACAGATAGTCTGCCAACTCGCTGCGCAGCACCCACTCAAGCGTCAGGTTGGCATGTTCCGCCGCCAATGCTTGCAACTGCGCCCTGAGATAAAACTCGCTGTCATCGCGGGCCACGTGCACCAGCCGGATCGGCCCTTGATGATCCTGGCGCAGCGCCTCGCGCAGCACGCCAAACAGAGGCGCCAGCCCGGTACCCGCCGCCATTAGCCACAACGGTTGCTCTTGCCAGTCCGGGTCGTAACGCAACGCCCCGCCCCGCAACTCGCCCAAACGCACAGGGTCACCCACCTTGAACTGCCGGGCCGCATCGGCAAATTCGCCGGGGTGTGCGCAATCGACATGGAACTCCAGAAAGCGGTTTTCATCAGGCAGGCTGGCCAACGAATAAGGCCGGGCGATGCCGCCGGACGTCCACAGCACCACATGCTGCCCCGCCCGATAACGCACAGGGCGCTGCGCCACCAAGCGCAGGCGCAACACCGTGGTGCTGAGCCAGTCGACTGCCGCCACCTCGGCGGGCAGGCCGTCGCGTTGCGGGTCGAAGGCTTCTATATGCAGGTCAGCGCTCACCTGGCACTGGCACGCCAGGCGCCAGCCCTGCTCGCGCTGCGCACGGCTCAGCGCCTCAGGCTTGAGGTCATGGGGCTCACCCTGTACACAACGCACCAGACAGGCATGGCAACTGCCCGCCCGGCAACTGTAAGGCACAGACACGCCCGCCTGATTCAAGGCATCCAGCAAATTGCAGCCATCAGCAACTGACCAGCGTTTGTCAGCGACGTGTAACTCGGGCACTTCTGGCCTCCTGTGGGTAATTAGTCTTATAGCCCGCTAGGGCCGGGCGAGTCGCTTGACCCACCTCAGTGCGCCCAGCCCCCGAAAAGCGAAGGTCCTGCGGCCCTTATCGCAGCCTTCGGCAGCGGCTACAAGTTTTGCCTGCTCAGGTGTAACAAAGACAGGGGCGGGTTATACTGCCGCGCCTTTTTTGTACCGGTCATGCGTGCCCGGTACATCTCTCAAGTTGTTTACGACAGACCGAAACACCCAGGTCGCAAACACCTTATTGATTGAATGTTCCCGTCTTATAGAGGAGCGCGACCCATGACCGTGATCAAGCAAGACGATCTGATCCAGAGCGTTGCTGACGCCCTGCAATTCATTTCTTACTACCACCCCGTTGACTTCATTCAGTCCATGCACGAAGCCTACCTGCGCGAAGAGTCGCCAGCGGCCCGTGACTCGATGGCGCAAATCCTGATCAACTCGCGCATGTGTGCCACCGGCCACCGCCCGATTTGCCAGGACACCGGCATCGTCACCGTGTTCGTGCGTGTGGGCATGGATGTGCGCTGGACCGGCGCCACCATGAGCCTGGACGACATGATCAACGAAGGCGTGCGTCGCGCTTACAACCTGCCAGAAAACGTCCTGCGTGCCTCCATCCTGGCCGACCCGGCCGGTGCTCGCCGCAACACCAAGGACAACACCCCGGCGGTCATCCACTACTCCATCGTCCCGGGCAACACCGTGGAAGTGGACGTGGCGGCCAAGGGCGGCGGTTCCGAGAACAAGTCGAAAATGGCCATGCTCAACCCGTCCGACTCGATCGTTGACTGGGTGCTCAAGACCGTTCCGACCATGGGCGCGGGCTGGTGCCCACCGGGCATGCTCGGCATCGGCATCGGCGGCACGGCTGAAAAGGCGGCAGTGATGGCCAAAGAAGTGTTGATGGAGTCCATCGACATTCATGACCTGATCAAGCGCGGCCCGAGCAACCGTATCGAAGAGATGCGTATCGAGCTGTTCGAGAAGGTCAACCAGTTGGGCATCGGCGCCCAGGGTCTGGGCGGTCTGACCACCGTGCTCGACGTTAAAATCATGGACTACCCGACCCACGCCGCTTCCCTGCCGGTGTGCATGATCCCGAACTGCGCGGCCACCCGCCACGCACACTTCGTGCTCGACGGTTCCGGCCCTGCCGAACTCGAAGCGCCGCCGCTCGACGCCTACCCGGAAATCGTCTGGGAAGCCGGCCCGTCGGCCCGCCGTGTCAACCTCGACACCCTGACCCCGGAAGATGTACAAAGCTGGAAGCCGGGCGAAACCGTATTGCTCAACGGCAAAATGCTCACCGGTCGCGACGCGGCGCACAAGCGCATGGTCGAAATGCTCAACAAGGGTGAAACCTTGCCGGTCGACCTCAAAGGCCGCTTCATCTACTACGTTGGCCCGGTTGATCCGGTAGGCGACGAAGTGGTTGGCCCGGCAGGCCCGACGACCGCTACGCGGATGGACAAATTTACCCGCCAGATCCTCGATCAAACCGGCCTGCTGGGCATGATCGGTAAATCCGAGCGCGGCCCGACTGCCATCGAAGCGATCAAGGAACACAAAGCCGTGTACCTGATGGCCGTGGGCGGTGCAGCCTACCTGGTTGCCCAGGCGATCAAAAAATCGCGCGTGGTGGCGTTTGCCGAACTGGGCATGGAAGCGATCTACGAGTTCGACGTTAAAGACATGCCAGTGACCGTGGCAGTCGACAGCAAAGGCGAGTCGGTGCACATCACCGGCCCGGCGATCTGGCAACAAAAGATCCACGACAGCCTGGCCGTAGAAGTGCAATAAGCACGTCCACGCCAGACACAAAAACGGCCGGGTGAATAACCCGGCCGTTTTTTTATGCGCGGCTCCTTGTGGGAGCGGGCTTGCTCGCGATTCAAGCGATACGGTTTGCCTGATGAACTGCGGCGATGCCATCGCGAGCAAGCCCGCTCCCACAGGTTTTCAACAGTCCAAACCTGCCCTGCGCTTAGAACGCGTTACGGAAGATCTCTTCAATCTGCGCCTGATCAGCCTTGCGCGGGTTAGTGAAGCCGCACGCATCTTTCAGCGCATTGGTGGCCAGGACCGGGATGTCATCCAGTTTAGCGCCCAGGTCACGAAGGCCTGCCGGGATTTCTACGTCCTTGGCCAAGGTACGAATCGCCGCAATGGCCGCCTGCGCGCCCTCTTCCGGGCTCAGACCGCGCACGTCGGCGCCCAGCGCGTGGGCCACATCCGTCAGGCGCTGCGCACAGACATTGGCGTTAAAGGTTTGCACGTGGGGCAGCAACACGGCGTTGCACACACCGTGCGGCAGGTCGTAGTAACCGCCCAACTGGTGCGCCATGGCATGCACAAAACCCAACGACGCGTTGTTGAACGCCATGCCCGCCAGGAACTGCGCATACGCCATGTTTTCACGCGCTACCAGGTCTTTGCCGTCACGCACCGCCTGACGCAGGTTCTGGCTGATCAACTCCATGGCCTTGATCGCACAGGCATCGGTAATCGGCGTGGCCGCCGTCGACACATAGGCTTCAATGGCGTGGGTCAAGGCATCCATGCCAGTGGCGGCAGTCAGACCTTTAGGCATCGCCACCATCAATTCAGGGTCATTGACCGACAACAGCGGGGTCACGTTACGGTCGACGATGGCCATTTTTACGTGGCGCTCTTCATCGGTAATGATGCAAAAACGCGTCATCTCACTGGCCGTACCGGCCGTGGTGTTGATCGACACCAGCGGCAATTGCGGCTTGGCCGACTGATCGACGCCCTCATAGTCACGGATATGCCCACCGTTGGTGGCGCACAGGGCAATGCCCTTGGCGCAGTCATGGGGCGAGCCGCCGCCCAGTGACACCACGAAATCACACGCGTGCTCCTTGAGGACTTTCAAACCGGCTTCGACGTTAGCAATGCTCGGGTTGGGCTTGGCCCCGTCAAAAATCACCGATTGCACGTCCTGCAACGCCAGCTTTTCAGCAATCAACGTCGCCACCCCGGCCTTGGCCAACCCCGCGTCCGTAACAATCAACGCCTTGCGAAAACCATAATTGCGAATCGCGGCCATGGCTTCGTCTAGACAGCCGTTGCCCATGATGTTTACCGCAGGGATGAAAAAGGTGCTGGTCATCGAGAGTCCTCAGCGCGGGCACTGCCCGCAACGCTTGTTGTCGGTGCGGGTAGCTTCCTCCAATCAAATGGCGCAGATGTTGACTTGGCTCAACGGTTGGGCGTGATAAAGTCCCGCACCGCCCCAGTATCGAGACACCAATAGACATGACCCCCTTCCAGGAATTTGATGCCGAACTAGAAGACTGGAACACGCTCAGCGCCAGCCAGCCTTGCAGCGGGTTGCTGCTGGGTAACGGCGCGAGCATGGCCGTGTGGCATGACTTTTATTACGACTCATTGTTTGAAAAAGCCAAAAGCGTCAGCGAAAAGCCCCTGAGCCAGACCGAACTCAGCGTGTTTGACGCCTTGGGCACGCGCAACTTCGAACACGTGCTCAGTGCCCTGAAAACCGCGAGCAAGGTCAACAAAGCGCTGGCGATCAGCTCGGCCTCGCCGCGCAAACGCTATTACGCGATCAAGGAAGCCCTGATCAACTGCACCCAGGATGTGCACATCCCGTGGCGCTTGATGCAGGCCGACACCTTGCGCTGCTGGCAGCAGGAACTGGCTCGCTACGCCACCGTGTACTGCTCCAACTACGACCTACTCACCCCGTGGGCGGTGATGCAGGCGCCCAAGCAATTCAATGACCTGTTCGACACCCCAAGCGCCACCTTTGAGTTGGGCAACGCCCTGGGCAAAGGCAAAGCCACGCGGGTGCTGTACCTGCACGGCGCCATGCACCTGGTAAAAAACCAGGAAGGCAAGGCACGCAAACTCAACGCAGATGAAGCCACCTTACTCAGCAGCTTTGCAGTCAACCATTCGATCAGCGCCCTGGATGATGTGCCGCTGTTTGTCAGCGAAGGCAGCAGTGATGACAAGCGCAAATCCATTCGCTACTGCGACTACCTGAGCTTTTGCCACGAACAACTGATGACCCACAAAGACGCGCTGTGCCTCTTTGGCCACAGCTTGAGCGAGCAAGACCAGCACCTGATCAACGCCCTGCGCCAGGCACCGCTGAAAACCCTGTGTATCTCGATCTACCCGCGCAGCGAAGCGTTTATCCGCTTCCAGAAAAACCACTACGCGGCGCTATTTGCCGACAAAAAGCTGACATTGCGTTTCTATAATTCAAAAACTCACCCGCTGGGCTCCAGCAAGCATTCAGTCCCGGTGGAACACTGAGTTCCCTGTAGCCGCTGCCGCAGGCTGCGATGGGCTGCGCAGCGGCCCTGTTTTTTCACCCAGCACGAAGGTCCTTCGGCCCTTATCGCAGCCTGCGGCAGCGGCTACAGAGTGTGCGGTATTTAAAAAACGAGACAAATAGCAATAATTCTCGATACCATTCGCGTCTTATTGCATCGTTTTCCTACAGGGATGTACATGTCTCGCCTCAAACCCGACCCGCTGGCGGCCGAATCCTTTCGCGAGTTCTATACGCAAATTCTGCACTTCCTGCGCAAGCGTACCGACAACGCCAGCGATGCCGCTGACATGACTCAAGATGTGTTCACGCAATGGCTGGGTTACCAGGACCGGGCCAAGGTCGAGCAACCGCGGGCGTTTCTGTTTCAGGTGGCGCGCAACCTGCTGCGCGATCACTGGCGCCGTCAGCAGGTTCGCCATGAGGCACACAGCGAGCACCTGCAACCGGCAACCGAGCCTTTAAGCGACGAGAGGGATGAGCCCATGGCCGCTGCCCAGCGCCTGCAACGCCTTGAGCAACTCAAAAGCGTACTCGCCGAACTCTCGCCCAGACGCCGCGAAGCCCTTATGCTGCACCGCTTTGAAGGCTTGAGTCAGGCACAGATAGCCGAACGCATGGGGATCTCCGTCAGCATGGTGGAAAAACACATTGCCTTTGCCTTGTTGCACTGCAAGCAGCATTTACACCGGGATAGCGGCAAGGAACAGCCAAAATGAGCCCTTTTCACACAAGCGACACCGACAGCATCGACGCGCAAGCCGCCCTGTGGTTTACCCGTAACCGTGACGCGCACAACGTCCCGGCAGACCCCGCGTTCAGCACTTGGCACGCGGTCCCGGCGCATGCCCGGGCCTACGCCGAATTCGAAGCCTTGTGGGCCGACCTGGGTGAACTTGAACGCCTGAACAAACCCGTGCCGTTGCCCGTTAAAAAAAACCCACGCAAAGGCTTCGGCTTTGCCGTGGCCACGGCGGCCGCGATTGTATGTGCCCTCTTCGCCCTCAACCTCGGTGCGCCCGTTGCGCTTTATCAGCAGCCAGTGGCCACGTACCGCGAAGGGGCAAAAACCCTGCTGCTACCCGACGGCAGCACGCTGAACGTCAACGCAAATACCCAGTTGCGAATCGATTTCACCGCTCAGGTGCGCAACATTTACCTGGAACAAGGCCAGCTCTACATCGACGTGGCGCCCAACAAAGAGCATCCGCTGGTGGTGCATGCCGGTGACGCGCAGATCAAAGTGGTGGGCACCGGTTTTGATGTACGCCGCAGCCAGCGCCAACTGGAAGTCAGCGTTGCCCATGGCCAGGTGGCGTTTATGCCCGATGCCAAGACCTCGACCTTGCTCGGCGCTCAACAACAAGCCACCTATGACTACGCCAAAGGCACTCTGCAAACGCACACGTTGAATGCCAATGAAGTGGGCAATTGGCGCAGTGGCCACTTGTCCTTTCGCAATCGCGAGCTGGCCAGCCTGGTGGATGAACTGGATCTGTATCGCCCTGGGGTCATTGAATTGGCGAGCGGGCCACTCGAACACTACAAAGTCTCGGGCAACCTCAATACCGCCGACCCACTTGCGCTGGTCAAAGCCCTGCCCGCCCTGATCCCGGTGAAAACCGTGCTGCTGGACAGCGGAAAAATCCGCATTGAGCCGCGCTAAAAAAACAACTGCGAATATTTTGCATTCGCATATGTGGTTTTTCATGCCTGCCGCGTCTTCCTCCGGTCTGCGTTGCTAACGCACGCCTTTTTTGGCCTTTGTTGCCGCTCTGGGGGATTTCATGTTTCGCGCACCACATCACTTCTCGTATTTGTGCACCCGCCCGACCTTGCTCGCCGCGTGCATGACGTTCAGCCTGTATGCCCAAGCCGACTCGATCCAGCTGCAACTGCCTGCGCAATCGCTGGCCAGTTCGTTGAGTGACATCGCGCAACAAGCGAACATCGCCTTGCTGTTCGACGAAGCGCTGCTGCGCAACATCAAAGCCCCGGCACTGAGCGGCGACTACAGCCCGCAAGACGCCATCCAGCGACTGCTCAAAGACACCGATTTCAACCTGATCCTGGTCGACAAAACCTACGTGGTGCAGCCCAAAGAGCAAGGCACCACCACCAGCAACAGCCTCGAACTCGGCGCGCTCAGCGTGGTGGGCAGCGGTAACGAGGTCGACTCCAGCAACGTCGGCAAGTCGACCATGACCCAGACCGAAATCAACCGCTACCAGGCCAATAACATCCCGAGCCTGCTGTCCACGTTGCCCGGTATCTACCTCGGCGGCTCGCTCAAACCGGGTGGCCAGACCATCAATATCTGGGGCCTGGGCGAAGCCGAAGACGTGCAACTGACCGTCGACGGTGCGACCAAAAGCGACTTTGAGCGCTACATGCAAGGCACGATTTTTGTCGAGCCCGAGCTGATCAAGCGTCTCGAAGTCGAAAAAGGCCCCCACGACGTGCGCACCGGCAATGGCGGCTTTGCCGGTGCAGTGCGCATGATCACCAAAGATGCCCCGGACCTGCTCGAAGACGGCAAAAACACCGGCGGCATGCTCAAATACGGCTACAGCAGCAACGACCACCAACAGGTGTACAGCGGCGCCGTGTACGGGCGCACCGACGATGGCCGCGCCGATGCGCTGGTGTATTACACCAAGCGCGACGGCGACGACATGAAGCTGGCAGGCCGCATGCCCGACCCGAACAACAACTACCCGGTCAACCCCAAGCGCTTGCCCAATACCGCTCAGGACCTGGACGCGCAACTGCTCAAGGTCAACCTGCACTTCAACGAAGAACACAGCCTGGGAATGACCTACTCCCACGTGAACAATGCGCTATGGGTGCCCTTTTCGGCGATCAGCTACCCGGCTCCGCCCAGCCAGGCCAACATCGAGAAATACGGCTATGACGGCGCCACCCGCAGGTTCTTGTCTAACCGCTCGACCATCGACAACACCTGGACGAGCCAATATAAGTACCAGCCCGTCAACAACCCGCTGATTGATCTGGAAGTGAAGCTCTCGCACTCCAAAACCGAGCAGACCGACAAGCGCGGCGAAAACGCCTTCTTCCAACCCGCCAGCGGCGGTCGCAAAATGGACACCTCCTACACCGACAACATGCTCCAGATCGAAAACGTCAGCCTGATCCCCACCGGCCCGTTGAACCATGCGGTGACCACGGGCGTGCAAGTGCGCAAGCACCAACGCGACGTCGACATGTGGATGCCGGGCGGGATTTACGAGTCTGAGAAATACAACTACGGCCACTACCAGCCGGGCTTTATGCCCAGGGGAAAAGTCGACACCAACAGCTTTTATGTTCAGGACGCCATTACCTGGGGCGACTTCACCCTGACCCCGTCATTGCGTTACGACCATGTACGCAACCGTGGCCATGAAAACGACGCACCCCTGTATAACCAGGCCGAACTGGGCCACGACTACAGCAACCAAACCTATACAGGTTGGTCGCCGCGGCTGTCAGCCTTCTGGAAAGTCACCCCCAATACCGCCTTGTTTGTCGACTACAGCAAGACCTGGCGTGCGCCGGTGATTGATGAGCAGTATGAAGTTCAAGGCACGGGCAACCGCACCACCACCAGCCTGGATCTGGACCCGGAGCGCATCACCGGCTGGCGCGCAGGCAACATCACCAACTTCGATCATATTTTTAGCGACAGCGACCATGCGCTGATCCGCACCACGTTGTTCCGCAACAAAATCGACAACGAAATCTTCAAGGCCACTGGCGTCGGCTGTGCCCAACAAACCACGACAGGCGGCATGTCCAAGGAGTGCGCGGGCATGCTGCCCATGTCCAACTACCGCAACATCGGCAGCGTGACCATCAAGGGTTTTGAAGTTGAGAGCTTTTACGACTCGACCTACGTTTTTGGATCGCTGTCATACGCCTGGATGACCGGCAAACACGAAGGTGCTTACACCAACCCGTGGGGGCCTGATGTGTGGGCGCGGGACATTCCGGCACCCAAATGGATTGCCGTGCTAGGCACCAAAATCCCGAGCCTCGATACTCGCGTGGGCTGGAAAGGTGAATTCGTGCGCAAGACCGACCGCCTGCCAAGCGACAAATACGGCCCTGGCCCGTTGACCGCTGTGGGGGACAGCTACTACAACCAATACGCCAACGACGACTACAACGTGCAGGGCCTGTTCGCTGAGTGGAAACCCCAGCAACCGTACCTCAAAGGCACCGAAGTCAACTTCACCCTGGATAACATGTTTAACAAAAGCTATCGCCCGATGCTCAGCGGCGCCAACGCCTACAGCCAGGGCCGCAACGCCAAAATCAGCATCACGCGGTTCTTCTGAGCCATCCATACCTCGCGATCTTTTCATCGTTAAAAGATCGCGAGCAAGCTCGCTCCTACAATTGCGTGCACACCCCAACGCCCGTAGCACGGCTGCGCAGCAGTCGTAAACCGGTGCTCTACGCATGCCCGCTGCTACGCGGCACCACTGTCAATTCCGGGGCTTGCACCCGGCGCTGGCTCAAATAACGTGTGCAACTGACCCGCAAGAACGAGGCGAAATTAACCACTTCGCCGCGATAATCCATCACTTCTTCATACAGCTTGGCCACCAATTGGTTGGTGGTCAGGCCATCCGCTTCTGCGATTTCGGTGAGGATGTCCCAAAACTGGTTTTCCAGGCGCAAGGTGGTGACCACGCCACAGATACGCAATGAGCGCGAGCGCGATTCATACAAGATCGGGTCGGCTTTTACATAGAGCTCACACATGGTCACGCCCTCTTCTTACAAAGTGATCCGGGTGCCCAACAACCCCAGGAAAGCCGCCAACCAGCTTGGATGCGCAGGCCAGGCCGGTGCCGTGGCCAGATTGCCCTGCACATGGGCCTTGGTCACGTCGATATCAATGTAAGTCCCGCCCGCCAGACGCACTTCTGGGGCGCAGGCCGGGTAGGCGCTGCATTCACGGTCTTTGAGCGTGCCTGCGGCAGCGAGCAATTGCGCACCATGGCAGACCGCAGCAATCGGTTTGCCCGCCTTGTCGAAATCGCGCACCAGCTCCAGAACCTTTTCGTTCAAACGCAGGTATTCCGGCGCACGGCCGCCCGGTATCACCAGCGCGTCATAGTCGCTGGCCTTGACCTTGTCGAAATCAAAATTCAGGGCAAACAGGTGGCCGGGCTTTTCGCTGTAGGTCTGGTCGCCCTCGAAATCATGGATTGCGGTGCGCACGGTCTGGCCAGCTGTTTTACCGGGGCATACGGCATGCACCTGGTGACCGACCATCAACAGCGCCTGAAATGGCACCATGACTTCGTAGTCTTCGACGTAATCGCCAGCCAGAATCAGAATTTTCTTTGCCGCCATGGTGCGTGCTCCTTACAGGTAAGACCTTGGGCCAATAAGAGTAGCCAAGGTAAACCCTATGCGCCTGCACAGGTAATAGCCAACTACTACGTACCCGAGCAGACGCTTCGCGCACGCTTACGTCAACAAGCCATCAGCCTGCAGCAAGGTTTCAAGGCAGTGCTCTTGAATGTGGTAGAACGCCTTGAGTTCCTGAATTTTCACCAACAACTGCGCCGGGTCTTGAGGTTCGGCACGTTTGACCGCGAGGATCATTTTGTTTTTGTTGGTGTGTTCCAGCGAGATGAACTCAAACACCTTGGTTTCATAGCCACAGGCTTCGAGGAACAACGCACGCAGGCTGTCGGTGACCATTTCGGCCTGCTGGCCCAGGTGCAAGCCGTATTGCAGCATCGGCTTGAGCAGTGCCGGGCTCTGGATTTGCAGGCGGATCTGCTTATGGCAGCACGGCGAACACATGATGATCGCGGCCCCGGAACGGATGCCCATGTGAATGGCATAGTCGGTGGCAATGTCGCAAGCATGCAGCGCGATCATCACGTCAATCGGGGTCGGCGCAAAACTGCGCACATCGCCGTGCTGGAAGCTCAGGCCCGGATGCTCCAGACGCTGAGCGGCGTTGTTGCACAGCGTGACCATGTCTTCGCGCAATTCAACGCCGGTGACCAGGCCTTCAGCGTGCAGGCTGTGACGCAGGTAGTCGTGGATGGCAAACGTCAGGTAACCCTTGCCCGAACCGAAGTCCACCACCTTGACCGGCTGATCGAGCTTAAGCGGCGAGCTGCTCAAGGCGTGGGAAAACACCTCGATAAACTTGTTGATCTGCTTCCACTTGCGCGACATCGCCGGGATCAGTTCTTGCTGCTTGTTGGTGACGCCAAGGTCCGCCAAAAAAGGCCGTGTCAGGTCCAGAAAGCGATTTTTCTCACGGTTATGCTCAGCCGACGGCACTTCTCGCGCTTGTTGGCTTTTGCCTTTAAACAGCGAGCTTTTGCCTTTTTTGCTGTACTCCAGCTGCACTTCGTCGGTCAGCGTCAGCAGATGCGCGTTTTTGAACGCTTCCGGCAACAGACCGGCAATCGTTACAACGGCCTCGTCGAGCGCAAAGTTCTTGGTGATGTCACGGGTTTTGTAGCGGTACACAAACGACAGGCAAGGCTGATCCTTGACCGTGACCTGCTTGATGATGACCCGCTGCAACTCGGCCTCCGGGCCAACATATTTGGCCAGCACCAGCTTGATAAACGAGTTTTGCGCCAGACCGGTTTCCAGCAGGTTCAAAAATTGCGCACGATGATCCGGCACAGACGGGGCGGTGGTAGCAGTCACTGACATTTAAAAAGGTGCCTCGAGGGGTGCAGAAGAGGAATTCGCAATGGCCGCCATTTTAGGCGTGTTGACGGCCGGGGGCACGGGGTTATTTCGCAATCCGACCCGTGCATAGCTATGTACCGCGTCTATGCACCGGCCATTGCGTTAAATCAAGGCCTCGATCTTCGCCGGATGAATCCCGGCGCAGAAGCCTTTTTTTTTGATCCCTGACGCAATGGCACCTCATGAAAACACTCTCATCGACACCGGATTTCCTGGCGCGTTTTGTCGCCCTTGGCAGCTTCCCTCAAGACCAGTTTTTACCGCGCCCAACCTTTAAAAACGTGGTCGCCGAAGCCTTCAAGCAGGCCATGTTGGAGGCATACCCCGGGCTCAAGGCCGATGTGTCACACGCGCACATTAGCGAGTCACTGCCCTCGGCCGATGCTCAACCCGCCCCGGCACCCGATCCACCCAGCACCTGGCGACTGATCGCGCCATCGACCCTGCTGATTCAAGGTTTTATCGATCAGCGCACACTCAACCTGTCAGCGGACAGACACCGCCTCACCATTGATCAGAAAGTCGAAAATCCCGCGCCCTTGAGCGTGAGCATGGCAACCCTTGAGAAGCTGCTCAATGAGTGGGCACCTCAGGTGATCGATGTTTTCGCCCAAGCCTTGATCCATTTCTGGAGCACCCCCTCACCCGCCGGTGTCAGCCCCTGGCTATGGTTGAGCCGGGTGCTGCAAGTGGGCTTGAGCGCTACCCACAACGACACCCATCGCCAGCCCGCATTGACTCAGGAACAGTCAGCCGGGCTGGGCGCCTTGTCAGGCTTCGCGGACAAAGAGCAGCGATTAAAGCTCACGATGGAAACCCCGCTGCACGCTTATCTGGTCAACATCGACACCACCGATGCCCAAGGCCCACGGCGCTTGCAGATCCCGGGGCTGGCACTGATTACCCGCAGCATCGGTGAGCGCCTGATCGTCATGGCCTGGTCACTGGCCGACGGCATAGAGCTGTTTGATTCACTGCAAGACTTCGCCCAGTCACTGCCCCGGCGCATACCGGGACTGGCAGATGACAGCCCGGTGGTCTGGAGCGCGTATGAGCCCGAAGGCCATTTTTTTCAGGCATTGGCCCAAACTCTGCTCGACAAAACCTTGCGCACGCTCACTGCACTGGGCCAAACCGCCCGGGCTGAACGCTGGAGCGCTGGCCGGCTGGCATTGGCGCTGGATGAAGAGGCGTTGATGTTTCATTTTTTCAGCGCCCAGGAATCCAAAGATTTTGAGCAACTGGTCAGCAAACTCCCTCAATGGTTGACCACCGCTGCACGCGCAGACATTCGCGCCTATAGCCGCCTGCTGGCCAATCAAGTGGCGCAACAACAGAGTGCAGAGGGCAAAACCTTCCTCGATGACATTCCCACGCTGCTGGATTTCGCTCTGCAAACCCTCAATGCCCGAATGCAGCAAGATCACCCGGACGACCCGGTGGACGCGGCCCGGATCGACATCCATGACATTGCCATCCAGGACCTGCAAATGGCCTGGCTGACAGAAGACGTCATGCCGCTGACCGAGTTTTCACTGACCTACGTGGGCGGTAAACCGGCGGCGTTTATCCAGGTTAAAGAGCGCAGCGGCCTGCCTCTGCCCACTTGGCTGAACGCCAGCTATATCAAAAATTTGCTGGAGGAAATCGACATCGGCTCGCTGTACATCAGCCTGCTTAAAGCCAATCTGGTGGACGATGCCGAGCAAGTGACGAAGCGCAAGGCGCTGTTCAAGTCCCAGTTGCAGGCGCAACTGCCACTGCTGGCGCTGGAGCATAAAATCCGCGACAGGTTCGGCTTCACTGAAGCGGGCTGGCAGCTCGTCGCACGCCTGATGAGGTCTAATGCCGTGCCCCTGAATAATCAGGACTGCATTCGGCCACTGGCTTTCACCTTATATGACGGCGCCTCCGCCAACATCGTGGGCAACATGTTTGTGCTCGGCCCCAGAGACCTGAGCAGCGGCCCCTTAGTGCTCTACCGCCCTTTCGCCACTGATTCATTGCTCGAATTTGCTGACCGCGAGGCCTTGATGAAGGCTATCCAGCAACCCGGCGAACTTCAGGACCTGGTCGTGGCCTGGCTGCCTGATTCGGTGCGCAGTTATTACGCCGAGGAGGGCTTTGAACGCCCGCACCTCGAAAGCGTGGTCAATGCCGGGTTGCTGGCGCTGCTGCCCATAAGCCCTGCCCAACTGGCGGATCTGATCATTCAGGACGATGCGCTGGCGTATGCTTTCGACAGCCATATAGAGGCCCTGATCACGCTGTCGGACAAACAGACTGTGTCCAGTTCCGAGCGGCGCTGGATTCTGTTCAAGCGCTACGCCTGGATGCTGTTCAACGGCCTGACGTTTTTTGTCAGCGGCCCGTTGCAAAAAGCCGCCTGGGTTTTCCAGACCCTGGTCAGCATCGACGAAACGCTGCAAGCCCGAATCGAAGGCGACCCCGAGGCGGCCAAACAAAGCGTGATCAGCCTGCTGCTCAATCTGAGCCAGACGCTGCTATACGAAGGGCTGAGTTTTCACGCAGCCCTCAATGTCCACTCACGCCTGCAAGCACCTCCTGACCTGCCCATGCCTGCACCGCTGGAGCTGCCCGCTCAATCTGCCTTGAAACCTCGGGCACCCAGCACGCCAGCACAGGCCGTGAGCCGTAAAACCGGCCCGGATCCAGATGCCCAGGCCGTCAGGGCCTATTCGGCACTGGACTTCTCCTGGTTCAACGCTCAACCCCGCCCATCAGCCAGTCAACGTGCCGCCCTGGACACCTTCATCAGCGATCTCGATGTGAGCAGCGGCACAACCATTGAAGTCGGTCCGCTAAAAGGCCTGATCAACTTTGAGAACAACACGTACGCCGTCATCGATAGAAAAACCTATCGCGTCAGTCGCCAGGATGATGGCGTGGTCATCCAGGACGCCAAAAAACCGATCCGCTTCGGGCCTTGGTTAATGAGCGATGACGCCGGTCATTGGGACTTCGATCTGCGACTCAAACTGCGCGGCGGAGGGCCTAAAAAGCGCATTGCTGTCATGCGCGAAGAAAAAAAACAGGCACTGATGCAATTGGTCGCCGAAGAAGCTCGACTGATGACTGAAAAACAGACCCGTGACCGGGTACTGACGCTCACGGAAAAACTGATGGCGACGCCAACCGGTCGCCAGACAACCTTCTTCGAGCGTTACGAAACAGAATTTGCTGAATGGAGAGTCAGTGCCCGTGCGTTGATCAACACCTTGCAGAAGATGAACGACATCACCCCCGTCCCTTCCTTTGAAGCCAAGATGCAAGGCTTGTGGGCTGAATTAACCCTCAAGTTATTCAAGATGCAAAACTTCCTTGAAGAACAACGCAAGGAATTGCCCCTCGCCACTTTTAGCGCAGAGTTCAAAATACGCCTGAGCTATGCCATTAACCAACTGGCCTCTGACAATCAGCAGCCTTACCTGGAAATCATCGAACACCTCAAAAAAGCCGAGCTGCTTGAACACAAAGCGTTTGATATCGCATTAATGGAGTCTGAAGGGATCGAAGAAACCAGTAAGTTGCCCATACCGCGCGACTCACCGCTGGCAGACCTGTTCCTGAAAAGAGACAAACACTTTTTCGACCGCCACTGGGCTGTCATCTACATGGAAACGCTGCTGGAACTGGTCTTGAACCGGGCGGCCAGCGACCTCAACGCCGAAGAGATGCACGCCTTTAATCATCTGAACTCCGATGCTTTCGTCAACATGGGCTGGTCGCAGTTAAGACTGCGTCTTCAGGGGGGGGAAGCGAGCGTAGAACACATCGAGTTTTACGAGTCGGCCATCACGCTCTACCAAAGTTTGACGGCAACCTGCGAAAACCTGATCGCTCTCAAATCGGAACATTTTCGCAACGAATACTTGCCCTCTTTAGTTGCATCAATCAAACCGCTGCAGATGTTTGCCGAAATGCAACTGTCAAAGGTGATATGGGAGTCTGAAAGCTCAAGCTCCGAATCTGATGAGCCGCAACCCGGCCCCAGCTGGAAAACAGCACTGCCGCCCACCAAGCCAAAAGCCGGCGCCCTTCGGCAAAAAGTCTTCAAGACCACAGAAAAACAAGTGCTGGTGGGGGTGGTCCGCGAGCCCAGCCCTGACGATCCAACCGAAATTGTCGATGTGGTCGATGCCTTCAGCCAGATGAAAGTCAGTTCTTACCGGCGTGGTGCGAGCGATGAATGGGAGCAGATCGAAAACCTCAGGCCCGCCACGCCCTCTGCGGTTTCTCATGCCAAATCCCTTTCCCGGCTGGAAGCTGACGCCATCAAATTGCTGGATCGGGTCGAGGCCAGCATTCAGCAAGCACGCGCGTTTGCCAAGACCTCGAAAATCCCGGTGGAAATCGAAGAAATCCTCGAATTCAAAAGCCAGTCACTGGACGAAACCGCGAAGCAAATGCAAGGCCTGCTGTCCGCTGAAGGCCCGGATGTCGAGCCTCTGTCACGCAGCCAAAGGGGCATAGCCAATGGGTTGGTTGCCCAGCTAGAGCTCAACTCGGTGCGGCTGCGCGCCGAGGGTAAACGTCTGCGTATCAGCCTGATTACCGACTTGCCTCCCACCGCGGCGCATATCGACTACCTCAAGGACCAGGGCCAGGTGGATATTGCGCGCCGGGGCAGGCGCCGCCCACTCAGCGGGCCGCGTAAAGATTACATGCAGGAATACGAGATTCGCAGTCGCGATGGCAAAGCGCTGTGGTACGCACATTTTCATTACGACTCACCCCAGGCTGCGCCGACGGCATTCACGGCAGCGCATTTGAAAACAGAGGCGCAACGCTTTATGAGTGCTCAGGCCTTGTATGCCCAAGCGGGCTCAACCTCCGATGTGATTCAGATTTACCGCAGCAAGATCTCTCTGGCGCTTGCAGAAAAACTGTTCCTGGCGGTCCAGTCAGTGTGATGAAGGCGCCGTACAGGCGCCTTCAAACAGTTACAACACCACTAACCGATTCGGCAATTGATTACGCGTAGCGGTTTTGGGCACGTGTTTTTCAAGCAGTTCGGCACTGGCGTCGATGCAGGCGATAAAGCCTTCTGCGGTGTGCCCCAGTGCAACGCGGCGTACAAAATCGCTGACGATGTTGCCCCAATCGCTGTTGTCCAGGCGCTGGGAAATGCCTTCGTCGACGATGATCTCGACGTAACGCTCGGCTTCACTGACAAAAATCAGCACCCCGGTGCGGTCTTGGGTGTGGTGCAGTTTTTGTTCGAGAAACTGGCGCCGCGCCAGGTTGCTGGCCCGCCAGTGGCGAACCCGCGCCGGGATCATAAACGTGGTCAGCACCGGAATTCGAAAGATCAAACTGAGGAAGACAAAAGTGGCCCATTGCAGCATGAGCAATGTGTAGATCGTCATGTCGCTGTCTATAAAGTGCACCAGCGCCGGTACCACCAAGGCGATCAAGCTGGCCCAGAGTAAGGGGATGTAGCTGTAATCGTCGGCGCGCGGTGCGAGCACGGTGACGATTTCGGCGTCGGTGCGCTGTTCAGCGCGGGTCACGGCCTCTTCAACCTGCCGTTTTTGCTCTTGCGTGAGTAAAGCCATAAGTGTCGATGCCCGTTTAAAAATGAATTACCAGCCGCCCGAAGCGCCGCCGCCACCAAAACTGCCGCCGCCTCCACGAAAACCACCGCCGCCACCGCCACGTCCAAAACCACCGCCGCCAAAACCACCGGAACGCGAGCCGCCGCCTCCCCCGGAGTTGCAAATGCCATAGAACTGGCAGGCCGCGACCACGACGATAAACGCTAGAAACAACAACAGCACCACGCCGGGATGCTCAGCCAAAAAGTCATCACCACCGCCCTGCCCGCTGGCGTAGGCAGGCTCAGCCAACGGCGCGCCGCCCAGCACCTGAAGCATGGCCGCCACGCCGTCGCTGATGCCCTGGCTGAACTGTCCGGCTTTAAACGCCGGGGTGATCACCTGGTTGATGATGACCGACGCTTGCGCATCGGTCAGGCGGTCTTCCAGGCCGTAGCCGACTTCGATGCGCAGTTTACGGTCATCCCGGGCGACGATCAGCAACGCGCCGTTGTTTTCATCCTTTTTGCCAATGCCCCAGGCGCGCCCCAATTGGTAACCGAAGTCTTCAATGGGTTCGCCTTGCAGGTTCGGCACCGTGACCACCACCACTTGCTCGCCGGTGGCTTTTTCGTGAGCTTCGAGGGTCTGTGTCAGTTGTTGACGCGTGGCGGGATCGAGCATTTGGCCATCGTCCACCACCCGCCCGCTCAGTGTCGGAAAAGTCAGCGCCTGTGCGCTGGCTATTAATAGCCAAAGCAGCAGGCCCACGCCCAGTTTTGATACGCGCATCAGCACCTCATAGTTAACTTTTGTAGCCGCTGCCGAAGGCTGCGATAAGGGCCGAAGGACCTTCAGGACTGCTACGCAGCCCATCGCAGCCTGCGGCAGCGGCTACAGGCATAAGCTGTTAGAACTTCACCTCGGGGGCTTTGTCGGCATTCGGGGTGGTGGCTTCGAAGGTCGCACGCACCGGCAAGTCGCTGTACATCACCGCATGCCACAGGCGACCGGGGAAGGTGCGGATCTCGGTGTTGTAACGCTCGACCGCGAGAATAAAGTCCCGACGGGCCACGCTGATGCGGTTTTCAGTGCCTTCAAGTTGCGACTGCAACGACAGGAAGTTCTGGTTGGACTTGAGGTCCGGGTAACGCTCAGACACCACCATCAAACGGCTCAAGGCCCCGGTCAGTTGGTTCTGCGCGTCCTGGAACTGCTTGAGTTTTTCCGGGTTGTCCAGGGTGCTGGCATCGACCTGAATCGACGTGGCCTTGGCCCGCGCCTCAATCACTGCCGTGAGGGTCGCCTGTTCTTGCTTGGCCGCGCCCTTGACCGTCTCGACCAGGTTGGGGATCAGGTCGGCACGCCGCTGGTACTGGTTCTGCACTTGCGACCAGGCCGCCTTGACCTGCTCATCCAGCGTCGGGATGGTATTGATCCCGCACCCCGCCAGCACGCTGCTGAGGGCCAGCAATGCGACAACCTTCCAGCCCATCCGTTTTACGCTCTGTATGTGCATGCATCGACACTCCGTTTTAATTCCATTGCGTTCATTGACCCGCCAACCCGCTTAAAACTCCCGGACCGCGCGCCAATATCTCCCGGCACCACTGGATTGCGCACGGCGAATCAGCTAAAAGACTGCATCCTGCGCAGGAATACTCACTTTAACGATAGGATATTTCCTTAAGTTGAGTAGCTCATGCGCCTTTCCCAGAACAATATCGCTACGAAAGCGCGGGCCTCCCTTCGCGTTCACCGAGCGGCCGCGTAGAAGAATCTCATGAGAAACCTGTGTTTGCTGGGCCTGGCCATCAGCCTGGCCAGTCCTTCGGTATGGGCCCAAACCCCGGCAGCGCCGCTCCCGCCCAAAGACGTTTTTGTCGCAGACCTGATGAAGCAAATGACCGAAGCCGAAAAAATCGGCCAGTTGCGCCTCATCAGTATCGCCACCGACATGCCGCGCGAGCTGATTCGCAAGGAAATTGCTGCAGGGCACATCGGCGGCACCTTCAACTCGGTGACCCGCGACGAAAACCGGCCCATGCAAGACGCTGCCATGCGCAGCCGCCTGAAGATCCCGATGTTTTTTGCCTACGACGTGATTCACGGCCATCGCACGATTTTCCCGATCAGCCTGGGCCTGGCGGCCAGCTGGGACATGGACGCCATAGCCCAGAGCGGGCGTGTTTCTGCCCAGGAAGCCAGCGCAGACGGCATCGACATGACCTTTGCGCCGATGGTCGATATAGCCCGCGACCCGCGCTGGGGCCGGACCTCGGAAGGTTTTGGCGAAGACACTTATCTGGTCTCGCGCATCGCTGACGTCATGGTCAAGGCTTATCAGGGCCTCTCCCCCGCCTTGCCCGGCAACATCATGGCCAGCGTTAAACACTTCGCACTGTACGGCGCTATTGAAGGCGGACGGGACTACAACATCGTCGACATGAGCCCGACACGCATGTTCCAGGACTACCTGCCGCCCTATCATGCCGCGATAAAAGCCGGGGCTGGCGGGGTGATGGTGGCGCTCAACTCGATCAACGGCGTGCCGGCCACCTCCAACATGTGGCTGATGCAAGACCTGCTGCGCAAAGACTGGGGTTTTAAAGGCGTGGCCATCAGCGACCACGGCGCGATTATCGAGCTGATCAAGCATGGCGTGGCCAAAGACAACCGCGAAGCTGCCAAGCTGGCGATCAAGGCCGGTATCGACATGAGCATGAACGACAAGGCCTACGGCGAAGAGTTGCCGGGCCTGCTGAAGTCGGGCGAAGTGCCGCAGAGCGATCTGGACAATGCCGTACGTGAAGTGCTCGGGGCCAAATACGACATGGGCCTGTTTGCCGACCCGTACCTGCGCATCGGCAAGGCCGAAGATGACCCGGCCGACACCAACGCCGAAAACCGCCTGCACCGCCAGGAGGCCCGCGACGTGGCACGCAAAAGCCTGGTGTTGCTGAAAAACAACAACCAGACCCTGCCGCTCAACAAGCAGACACGCATTGCCCTGGTCGGCCCGCTGGCCAACTCCAAGGTCGACATGCTGGGCAGTTGGTCCGGCGCCGGGGTGCCTGCACAATCGGTGACCGTGTATGAGGGCATGCAAAAGGCCATGGGCCAGCAAGGCTCGGTCACCTATGCGCGGGGCGCGAACATCTCCGACGATCCAAAAATCGCCGAGTACCTGAACCACATCAACACCGGCGGGATCGACGTCAAAGACGACCCACGCCCGGCCCAAACAATGATCGACGAAGCGGTCAAAGCCGCGCAGCACGCTGATGTGGTCGTCGCCGTGGTGGGTGAGTCGCGAGGCATGTCCCACGAGTCATCTAGCCGCACCTCGCTGGACATTCCCGACAGCCAGCGCGCCTTGATCAGCGCACTCAAAACCACCGGCAAGCCTTTGGTTCTGGTACTGATGAACGGCCGCCCGCTGTCGATCGAGCAAGAACAGGCGCACGCCGATGCCGTGCTGGAAACCTGGTACAGCGGCACCGAAGGCGGCAATGCGATTGCCGACGTACTGTTCGGTGACTACAACCCGTCTGGCAAGCTGCCGATCACCTTCCCACGCTCTGTTGGCCAGATTCCTAGCTACTACAGCCACCTGAGCATTGGACGGCCCTTTACGCCGGGCAAGCCGGGCAACTACACCTCGCAGTACTTCGACGCCGAGAACTCACCGCTGTACCCGTTCGGCTATGGCCTGAGCTACACCGACTTCAGCCTGTCGCCAGTCACGCTGTCGTCGAAAATGTTGAAGCCCGGGGGCACCCTCACCGCCAGCGTCACGGTCAAAAACACCGGCAAGCGCGATGGCGAGACGGTGGTGCAGTTGTACCTGCGTGACGTCACCGCCTCCATGGCCCGCCCGGTCAAGGAGCTGAAGAACTTCGAAAAAGTCATGCTCAAGGCAGGCGAGCAGAAAGTGGTGCGCTTCACCCTCAGCGAAGACGACCTGAAGTTTTACAACGCGCAATTGAAGTACGCCGCCGAGCCGGGCGAGTTCGACGTGCAAATCGGCCTCGACTCACAAAACGTGCAGCAAAACAGCTTCGAATTGTTGTAACCACGCGCAATAACCGAAAAGGTCTGCAAGGGCCTTTTCGGCCCCTCTTTCGAGCATTTTGTGCTTGACCTTTATGATCTTTGCGCACGCCTGAAAATGCGTTCGGACAGGGCAGTTTTTTGTGGTAGGGTTCGCGCCCTCAAAATTCAGACGGCTCGATTGGGTGCTGCAAAATTCAGTGACAAGCGGTTCAATCCAGCGCCTATGCGGCCTACATGGTTTATCAACCCTTCATACACACTTTACGCACAGAGTTATCCACAGGTCGTACATTGCACAGCGCCACTAAAACGCATATCTTGTATCTGTCGCGCCAAAAACACCTACATATAGGGTTTTAGGCCAATAACCCAACACAACTCAGACGAGAATTTCAAGCCCTTTTCTCGCGCCTGTCGGGTTAAACCAAACGCAGTTCTCAAAGTCCAAACCGCTCATGCGGATGGCAACCGTTTTCCGGCTCCACAGCAGGAAAGCGGCCCGGGTGTTGCAGTAAAAATACTGTCACCCACGAGGAATACGGTTTGAGGCTGCACGCACAGACCAAGACTTCGGCACGGAAGCGGCTTAACCCCCCCTTTCTGTACGTCCCGAGGTTGTTATGCCCGGTTCATGATCGGTTGTAGTGCTTCAGGACGGAACGGTGGGCCCCCAAAAGGAGCCCAAATAAACATAGAGAATGTGGAGACACCCCCCCATGCAAACCGACACAGCTCGCGAGAACTCGCAGGGTTCCGATTCAAATCTGGATCTGTCTGCGACCGCGCCAGGCCAATTGCGCGTGATCAAACGTAACGGAACCGTGGTTCCTTACACCGACGACAAGATCACCGTCGCCATCACCAAAGCGTTTCTCGCAGTTGAAGGTGGCAATGCCGCTGCCTCGTCACGAATCCACGACACCGTTGCGCGCCTGACCGAACAAGTCACCGCGACCTTCAAGCGTCGCATGCCATCGGGTGGCACCATCCACATCGAAGAAATCCAGGACCAGGTTGAACTGGCCCTGATGCGCGCCGGCGAGCAAAAAGTCGCGCGTGACTACGTGATCTACCGCGACTCGCGCGCCAAAGAACGCGCCACTCGCGCCCCGGCCGAAAGCGCTGTGGTTGCTCACCCGACCATCCGCATCACCCGCGCCGACGGCACGTTCGCGCCGCTGGACATGGCCCGCCTGAACACCATCGTTAGCGAAGCCTGCGAAGGCCTGGCAGAAGTCGACGGCGACCTGATCCAGCGTGAAACCCTGAAAAACCTGTACGACGGCGTGGCCTTGAGCGACGTCAACACCGCCCTGGTGATGACCGCCCGTACCCTGGTTGAGCGTGAGCCCAACTACTCGTTCGTGACCGCCCGCCTGCTGATGGACACCCTGCGCGGTGAAGGCCTGGGCTTCCTGAACGTTGCCGAAAGCGCTACCCACCACGAAATGGCCGACCTGTACGCCAAGGCACTGCCGGCTTACATCGCCAAAGGTATCGAATTCGACCTGCTGAACCCGGTGCTGGCCACCTTTGACCTGGAAAAACTGGGCAAGGCGATCAACCACGAGCGCGATCAGCAGTTCACCTACCTGGGCCTGCAAACCCTGTACGACCGTTACTTCATCCACAAGGATGGCGTGCGTTTCGAACTGCCGCAGATCTTCTTCATGCGCGTGGCCATGGGCCTGGCGATCGAAGAGAAGCAAAAAGAAGACCGCGCGATCGAGTTCTACAACCTGTTGTCGTCGTTCGACTATATGGCCTCGACCCCGACCCTGTTCAACGCCGGTACTCAGCGTCCTCAGCTGTCCAGCTGCTACCTGACCACCGTGCCGGACGACCTGTCGGGCATCTACCACGCGATCCACGACAACGCCATGTTGTCCAAATTCGCGGGCGGCCTGGGCAACGACTGGACCCCGGTCCGTGCTTTGGGTTCGTGGATCAAAGGCACCAACGGCAAGTCCCAGGGCGTAGTTCCGTTCCTCAAGGTTGTGAACGACACCGCCGTCGCCGTCAACCAGGGTGGCAAGCGTAAAGGCGCTGTCTGTGCCTACCTGGAAACCTGGCACATGGACATCGAAGAGTTCATCGAGCTGCGTAAAAACACCGGTGATGACCGTCGTCGTACCCACGACATGAACACCGCCAACTGGATCCCTGACCTGTTCATGAAGCGCGTCTTCGATGACGGCAAGTGGACCCTGTTCTCGCCGTCCGAAGTACCGGACCTGCACGACCTGACCGGCAAGGCCTTCGAAGAGCGTTACGAGTACTACGAAGCCCTGACCGAGTACCCGGGCAAGGTCAAACTGTTCAAGACCATCCAGGCCAAAGACCTGTGGCGCAAAATGCTGTCCATGCTGTTTGAAACCGGCCACCCATGGCTGACCTTCAAAGACCCGTGCAACCTGCGCAGCCCGCAGCAGCACGTGGGCGTGGTTCACAGCTCGAACCTGTGCACCGAGATCACCTTGAACACCAACAAGGACGAGATCGCTGTATGTAACCTGGGTTCGATCAACCTGCCTAACCACATCGTGGACGGCAAGCTGGACACCGCCAAGCTCAAGCGCACCATCGACGTCGCCGTACGCATGCTCGACAACGTGATCGACATCAACTACTACTCGGTGCCGCAAGCGCGCAACTCGAACTTCAAGCACCGCCCGGTAGGCTTGGGAATCATGGGCTTCCAGGACGCGCTGTACCTGCAGCACATCCCTTATGCCTCGCAAGCAGCTGTTGAGTTTGCCGACAAGTCGATGGAAGCGGTCAGCTACTACGCGATCCAGGCGTCCTGCGACCTGGCTGACGAGCGTGGCGCTTACGAGACGTTCCAGGGTTCGCTGTGGTCCAAAGGCGTGTTGCCACTGGATTCGCAACAGATCCTGATCGAGCAGCGCGGCCAGAAGTACATCGACGTTGACCTGAACGAATCCCTGGACTGGGCACCGGTTCGCGCCCGTGTACAAAAAGGCATTCGTAACTCCAACATCATGGCCATCGCACCGACCGCCACCATCGCCAACATCACTGGCGTGTCACAGTCGATCGAACCGACCTATCAAAACCTGTACGTGAAATCCAACCTGTCGGGCGAATTCACCGTGATCAACCCGTACCTGGTTCGCGACCTCAAGGCTCGCGGTCTGTGGGATTCGGTCATGATCAACGACTTGAAGTACTACGACGGTTCCGTGCAGCAGATCGAACGCATCCCGCAAGAGCTCAAAGAGCTGTATGCCACCGCGTTTGAAGTCGACACCAAGTGGATCGTTGACGCAGCCAGCCGTCGTCAGAAGTGGATCGACCAGGCTCAGTCGCTGAACCTGTACATCGCCGGCGCATCGGGCAAGAAGCTCGACGTCACCTACCGCATGGCCTGGTACCGTGGTTTGAAAACCACCTACTACCTCCGTGCCCTGGCGGCGACCAGCACCGAGAAGTCCACCGTTAACACGGGCAAGCTCAACGCAGTATCGAGCGGCAAAAACAGTGAAGACGTAGCAGCAGCGCCTGCTGGCCCGGCCCCCGTGCCAAAAGCCTGCGCGATTGATGAGCCGGATTGCGAAGCTTGCCAATAAGCTGAATGGCCAGGCGGCTTGACCGCCTGACTAAAAACCCCCGTTAAACCCTGGATACAGTTGGGTTTAGCGGGGGTTTTGTTTTTTGGGGTTGTCACGATGTAACGCTTCAACCCTGTAGTCGCTGACGAGGCACGAAGGCTGCGAGCTTCCAAGATCAAAAGATCGCGAGCAAGCTCGCTCCTACAGCGGTTTCAGGCAGGCTGCAAACGCCAGCTCATCACATTCATCAGGTCGCAGCCATCACGCAGCAACAGCATGGCCGTGGTTGCCAGGTGTTTGAGGTCGACCGCGTCGGCCTGCTCCATCTCGCGGCAGGAAAAGGTTTCCATCAATTGGGTAACCGCCAGCACACGGGCCATGGCGTTGGCATGCAACACATCCAGCGGCGCGTTGCGGTCAATCAGTAAGGCGGGAATGGTGCAGTCGATAGCAGTTAACGGGATGTAGGGGGATGCAGTCATGAGTAAAGCTCCTTGTTGCTGATTGGAGCCATCCACATTCGTCGCCAAACAAAGGTAGGTGGCAGCTGTACGCAGGTTGGCGAACCGGTAGAACAAGGAATACCGGCAGATCCAAAGATCTCCCACGCACAGCTGCCATAAAGCAGCGCGATGCAAAATACACGCTCTGCCATATATCACAACAACTACACGCAACCATTGTTCATTCCCAAGTCGCCAAACCCGGTCGCCAAACGGCGAGCAACGACTATAGGCGTCGCCCCCTTAGCCCGGCAATTGGCAAAACTGTGCGAAACATCCCGGAAAATCGTGAGCCACATAACCCTGCCACCTCTGTAGGAGCTGCCGAAGGCTGCGATCTTTTGATCTTAAAAGCTCGCAGCCTTCGTGCCTCGGCAGCTCCTACCGTTGAGGTCCATGGCCTCATGCAGAATGTTACCCCCGCCTAAAACAGTGCACGCGCGCTTCAAAATAAAGCAAAATGCACACCATCCTTATAAAAATACAACTCAGTATGTGCACTTTGAACAGCCATCATTATTACTTCTGCCCGCTTTTATTCAGCATGTTGCCACCTAGTAAACTAGGCCCGGTAATTGCTTTGGCCCAGCCAGGCCACGGACCACGGCCAACCCACTAAAGGCGGAGAAAATCTCATGAGTTCACACGGTGAATTTGCGTTGAGCGAAGCACCCAGCACTGCTCGCAAGGGCCTGCTACCGATATCGATGGTGTTGTTCAGTTTTACCTTTTTCACCGGCACCATGTTCGCCGGCGGCAAGTTGGGCATGGCGTTCAATTTTGTCGACATGCTGTGGATTGCCGCTATCGGCAATGGTTTGCTAGCCCTGTATGCCGCCGCGCTGGCGCTGATCGCATCGCGCAGCGGGCTGAATACGGTGTTGATGGGGCGCTTTTGCTTTGGCGAGGCCGGTAGCCGTCTTTCGGACTTTATCTTGGGGTTCGCCGAACTGGGCTGGTACGCCTGGGGCGCGGCGACGGTGGCGATTGTGCTGGTCAAAATGCTCGGCCTGGCCGAAGGCTTTACCGTCCCGCTGATGATCGTGTTTGGCTTTGGCTTCAGCATCACCGCCATCATCGGCTTTAAAGGGCTGGATGTGCTGTCGCGCATTTCAGTGCCGTTGATGCTGGTGCTGATGATTGTCTCGATGGCCCTCGCCACCCAGCACGTCGGCGGCTTCAAGGCGCTGGCAGCGGTGATCCCGCATGAAACCATGACCTTCTCGGCCGCGATCACCATGGTCTTCGGCACCTTCGCCAGCGGCGCGACGCAAGCCACCAACTGGACGCGCCTGTCGCGCACCGGGCGGGTTGCAGTCATCGCCAGCGTGGTCAGCTTTCTGCTCGGCAACGGCCTGATGGTGGTCGCCGGTGCCTGGTGCGCCATCGTTTACCAACAGGCCGATATCGTTGAAGTGATGATGCTGCAAGGCTTGTCATTCGCCGCGGTGATTATGCTGTGCCTCAATTTGTGGACCATTCAGGGCCCGACCATTTACAACGTGTCGGCCGCTGCCTGCCACTTGGTGCGCACTGAACGTCGCCGCACCATGACCCTGATTGCCGCCGCCATCGGCGTGGTGCTGGCCATCGGCGGCATGTATGAAATGCTGATTCCGTTTCTGGTGCTGCTCGGCTCGGTGATCCCGCCCATCGGCGGCGTGATCATGGCCGACTTCTGGTATCGCCATCACGGCAAGTACCCGCAACTGGCCTCGGTCAGCCTGCCACGCTACAACCTGCGGGGTCTGGTGTCGTATGCCGTGGGCGCCGTGCTGGCCTACTCATCACCCTGGATCGCGCCGCTGGTGGGCATTGCCGCCTCGGCCCTGTGCTACGTGGTGCTGCTTGAGATTGGCAAACACCGCACGCAGGAGGCGGTTTGAGCCTCACCGTTGAAGAAATTCTGGCGCTGCCCGGCCTTGAAGAAATGGCCGTCCGGGCAGGCGCCCGTAACCTGCATCGCACCGTGCGCTGGTCGTACGTGGCCGAGAACGAAGGCATTGGCGAATGGGTGATGGGCGGCGAGTTGGTGTTTGTCACGGGGATCAACCACCCCCGCGATGAAGCCAACCTGCTGCGCTTGGTGCACGAAGGTGATGCCAGCGGCATCGCCGGGCTGGTGATTCTGACCGGCGAGGCGTTTATCCGGCGCATCCCCCAGGCCGTTGTAGAACTGGCCGAGCACTATGGCTTGCCACTGATTGAGCAGCCGTACCTGCTGAAGATGGTCATCGTCACGCACCTGATCGGCACGGCGCTTGTGCAAATGACCCAGGCCAAGCGCTCGCGCCATGACATTCTGGCGCAGTTGCTCAGCGGCGATTACCCGAGCCTCGCCACCGCCCGCCAACGTGCCGCGCATTTAAAGCTGCCGCTGGACAGCCCGCGACGCCTGGTAGCGTTGCGCCTGTCGGCGGTTGCTACGCTGTTTGACAGCCACGCCCCGGATGAAGCCGAGCGCTTGCTGCAACTGATTCGTCAGGGCGTCCAGGACCACCTCGACGCCTGGAGTCGTGCCCTGCCGGATGCGCTGCCAGTGGTGGTGCAAGGCGATCTGTTTATCTTGCTGCTGGCAGACCACGACAACGTTCGCGCCGACCTGGCCCGCCTCTCTCAGCAGTTGCAACCGGTGATCGGCGACCTGGCGCTGTTTATGGGGCTGGCAAGCAAGGTCGACGCCTGTGAGCACTACCCTCAAGCCCTCAATCAGGCCCGTCAGGCGCTGGACGTTGCCGAGAACCTGCGCCCGGCCACCGGCCTGTGCGACTTCAACGAACTGGGCGTGCTGCGCTTGCTGCAGGCCATTGGCGATCGCTCGGTGATCGACCTGTTCGTCAAGCAAACCCTCGGGCGAATGATCGAAAGCCGCCGCAAACAGCCCAACAGTTTGATCGACACCCTGGACGCCCTGCTCCAGGAAAACGGCAACGCCCTCAAGGCCGCGCAGCGTTTAACCATCCACCGCAACACCCTGAACCAACGGATTCAACGTATCGAGCAGCTCAGCGGGCAATCGCTCGATGATCCACTTTTTAGAATGAACGCTTCGGTCGCCCTGCTGGTATGGCGCATGACCGAAGCCCAACGACAGGACCGACCATGAACATCATCAACGCCACCTTGCGCAAAACACCAGGCCTGTACACGGTCAGCTGTGAAGGCGAGCGCATCAGCGCCATCACCCTGCAAACCGGCAGCGTCGCGGCACAACCCGGCGATATCGACGCTCAAGGCCAATTGGTGATCGCACCGCTGGTTGAGCCGCATATCCATCTGGATGCAGCGCTCACCGCCGGCCAACCCGAATGGAACCTCAGCGGTACGCTGTTCGAAGGCATCGAGCGTTGGGCCCAGCGCAAAGAAACCATCACCCACGAAGACACCAAGCAGCGCGCCCACACCACCATTCGCATGCTGGCCGAAAACGGCATTCAGCACGTGCGCACCCACGTCGACGTCACCGACCCGACACTCGCAGCGCTCAAGGCCATGCTCGAAGTGCGTGAAGAAGCGCGCCACCTGATCGACCTGCAAATCGTGGCCTTCCCCCAGGAAGGGATCGAGTCGTACGCCAATGGCCGCGAACTGATGACCCGCGCCGTGGAGATGGGCGCAGACGTGGTGGGCGGGATTCCGCACTTTGAAAACACCCGCGACCAGGGCGTCAGCTCGATCAAGTTTTTGATGGACCTGGCCGAGCGCACCGGTTGCCTGGTGGACGTGCACTGTGACGAAACCGACGACCCGCACTCGCGCTTTCTCGAAGTGCTGGCCGAAGAAGCTCGCGTGCGCGGCATGGGCAGCCGGGTCACGGCCAGCCACACCACCGCCATGGGTTCTTACGACAACGCTTACTGCTCCAAGCTGTTTCGCCTGCTCAAGGCCTCGGGCATCAACTTTGTCTCGTGCCCGACCGAAAGCATCCACTTGCAGGGCCGTTTCGACACCTTCCCCAAACGCCGCGGCGTGACCCGCGTGGCCGAACTGGACCGCGCCGGCATGAACGTCTGCCTGGGCCAGGACTCGATCAAAGACCCGTGGTACCCGCTGGGCAACGGCAACATCCTGCGCGTGCTGGATGCCGGTTTGCACATCTGCCACATGATGGGCTTTGAAGACCTCAAGCGCTGCCTGGACCTGGTCACCGACAACAGCGCGCGCACCCTCAACCTGGGCGAAGGCTATGGCATTGCCGTCGGCCGTCCGGCCAATCTGGTGATCCTCGACGCAGAAAATGATTACGAAGTGTTGCGCCGCCAGGCCAAGGCTCGCGTCTCGATCCGCGCCGGTAAGGTGCTGATGAACCGCGTTCCTGAGCGCGTTGAGCTGATCGGCGCCTGATCAAGTCCTGCCAGCCGCCGCCCCGGGGCAGCGGCTGGCGGGTTATCGAGCCCTGCACGTTTACGGCATAATGTGCACCGCTGGACAACCCGACCTTGGGCTAACGCACACTAAAAAGCATGGATGTATGGATTCCTCCCACCTGTTGTATCTGCTGTACGGCGGTAATGCCGTTTACCGCCAAGAAGCCAAACTCAGCATTCTGTCGGCCCTGCGCGAACGCCGCGTGCCCGACAGTTTCACCATCACGTTAATGACCGACGAGCCCCAGACCTTTGAAGGCTGGCCCGTCACAGTCATCGCCCTGAGCACCGAGACACTGGCACAGTGGAAAGGCGCCTACGGCTACACCCATCGCCGCAAAGCCTGCGCTATCGCCGCTGGGGCCAAACTCGCGGACAAAACCATCTTCGTCGACACCGACACGGTGTTTTTCAAAGACCCGGCCCTGCTGTTTGAACGCATCAGCGATCAGCAGTACTTAATGGATGAATTTGAGTGGGAGTGGGCTGAGGCCAAGTTGCGCGCCGACTACGTGGCGTTTTCAGATGAGCTGATCGCCAACGGCAAAGCCCCTGCCGACAGCCTCAAGCTGTATAACAGCGGCATTTGCGGCATGACCCGCGCCAATGCCGGGTTGCTGGACAAGGCCATCGCGCTGATCGATGAATGGAACCAGCATTACGCCAAGCTGCACACCATCGAGCAGATCGCCGTGTCCTTTGCCATGGCCGGCACGAACGTGGTGACCGCCAATGACTGCATCCACCACTACTACTCCAAAAAACGCTATCACCACACGATGAACCAAGGGTTCTTCGAGCATCACGGTGAACGCTACCACGCCGACCTGCCGACCCTGGCAGCCTCGGTGCCGGTGCACTTCCCCAAGCCGTCCTTGCTTGCCAAGGTCAAGGCGCAACCGCGCCTGATCGCTGTCAACAAAGCGTTCAGGCCAGCGGCCAAATTGATGATTCAGGGGCAAAAAGTGGCCACGGCGGAGTATCTGCAGCCTTATTGCCGCAAAGCCCTGTGGGTCAGGGCGATTGAGTTGCTGCAGCAAAAGCACGCAACCGCCCGGCAAATCGAGCATTTGATCAAGATCTGCATCGCCCCGGCGCAGCAGGCCGAGTTCAAGGCGTTGCTTAACGGCTAGAGCTGTAAACCCCTGTAGGAGCGAGCTTGCTCGCGATCTTTTTTTTTTTTTAAAGATATGGGGGAACCGCGCGGCGACACGTTTGGGGGGGGGGGT